>CAVOAJ010000036.1:0-11538 GCA_963693605.1 Dehalococcoidia bacterium
GCCAGCACGGCCAGCGACATGAGGGTTAATGTCCACGCAGGCCATCCGTAGAACAGTTGGACGGCCACCAGGATGATGTTGATGAAGGAGAGCGGGATCAATACCTTCCAGCTAAGGCTCATGAGCTGGTCTATCCGCAGCCGTGGGTACGTCCCCCGAATCCAGAAGATGACCAGCACCACCAGGTATGTCTTGGCTAGGAACAGCGCCATGGCCGCCGCCGATGGCAAGTCACCGAAGGGCCAACTCCATCCGCCCAGGAAGAGTAATGCAACAAGCGCGGCTACCATGAAGGTGTTTATGTACTCTGCCAGGAAGAACACCGCCCAGTGAGCGCCACTGTATTCAACAAAAGGCCCACCGACGACCTCAGATTCAGCAAAGTAGATGTCAAAGGGGGTGCGCCCAATCTCTGCCAGGCCGGATATGAAGAAAATGACGAGCCCCAATGGCATGAGGACTGCGTAAGGCACGGTGCGCTGCCCATCCACCACGTCGATGAAGTTCATCGAGCCGGCGAGCATCACTGTGGCCAGTATGGTCATGATGAGGGGTATCTCATAGCTGATGAGTTGAGCCGCAGAGCGGAACCCGCCCAAGATGGCGTACTTGCTGGCTGAACTCCACCCGGCCAGGACCAAGCCGACAATGCTGAGTACCGAGAAGGCGATAAAGAAGAAAAGGCCAAGGTCAAGGTTGCGAATGACTATGTCTCTGGCAAAAGGAATGGTGATCCAGACGACGAAAGACGGAACAAAGACCAGTAACGGCGCTAGCCAGAAGAGGACTTTGTCCGCGCCGCCGGGGATTACGTCTTCCTTAAACAGCAGTTTGATGGCGTCAGCAATGGGCTGCAGTAGACCCATGGGCCCGACACGCGTGGGGCCGACTCTGGCCTGTAAACGGCCAAGGAATTTCCGTTCAAGCCAGGTCAGTGAGAGCACCACCACCGAAAGGCCGGTGAGAAGAGATAGCAGTGCCAGGGTCACCAAGATGACATCAGTGAATGTGACGGTCAACGGTCCACCTCACCCAGCACGATGTCCAAGGAGCCCAGAATTACCACGGCGTCAGCAATGAAGGCGTCCTTCATCATGTGGCGCAGGGCCGTTAGGTTGCAGTATGAGGGTGGTCGCACCTTCAGCCGGTAAGGCTTGTCAGTGCCGTCACTCACAAGGTAGACGCCAATGTCTCCTCGAGGGTTCTCTCCGTGGACGTAGACCTCTCCCTTTGGCGGCCGTGCGATGCGCCGCATTTGGGGCATGATGGGACCTTCAGTCATCTGGTCCAAACATTGTTCAACGATGTTCAGGGACTGGTACGCCTCTTGGACGCGGACCCAGTATCGGTCCCAACAGTCGCCATACTCGCCCACGGGCACGGTGAAGCTAACGTTGGGGTATATCTCATAGGGGTGGTCCTTGCGGACGTCGTATGCAAGTCCTGAGGCGCGCAGGCAAGGCCCCGTCAGGCCATAGCTCACCGCAGTGTCGGAGTCTATGACCCCCACGCCGCGGGTGCGGGCAAGGAAGACTTCGTTAAAGGTGAGGAGGTTATCGCACTCCTCCACGCCACGCCGGAGCTCGCCCAAGAGCTGTCGTACGCGCGGTACAAAGTCCGCTGGCACCTCTTCTTTGATGCCGCCAATACGGATGAAGTTGTGCATCATGCGAGCGCCGCTCACAGCCTCATAGAGGTTCTGGATGCGCTCCCGTTCACGGAAGGCGTAGAGCACGGGTGTCATGGCTCCAGCGTCCAGGGCATAGGTGCCAAGGAACAGCAGGTGACTGGCCACCCGGTTGAGCTCACAGAGGATGGTGCGGATGTACATGGCCCGTTCTGGGACCTCAATATCCATGAGGCGTTCCACCGCACGGCAGAATACCTGTTCATTGTTGAAGTTGCTGACGTAATCCAAGCGGTCAAATAGCGTCACCACCTGGCCGTAACTCTCGCCCTCACACAGCTTTTCGGAGCCACGGTGGAGGTAGCCTATGTGCGGTTCCATGTCCACAATGCGCTCACCGTCAATCCACAGGACCATACGGAACACGCCATGCGTTGATGGGTGCTGCGGTCCCATGTTGAGCATCATGTCTACGGTTTCAAGTTCTGGGTGGGTAGTCATTTGCGCCTCAACCTAAAACTCATTGTAGTCATTGAATGGGAAACTTTTGAGGCCAGGGTAACCTTCAAACCCCTCATAGAGGATGAGTGGGGATAGATTGGGATGTCCCTCAAATTCCATGCCAAAGAGTTCATGCATTTCCCGTTCATACCAGTCAGCGGCTCTCCACAGGCCCGTCAAGGAGGGTACCTTTGGCTCATCCGCAGGCACGTTGACCTTGAGGATGGCCCTGGTGCCTTTGACTGGTGATAAGAGGACGTACACAGCCTGTAGATGTTCTGTATAGTCCACGACTAGGAGGCAGTGAAGCATTTTCAAGTCTAGGTCCCGATGGTCACGGCAGCGGCGGGCCACTTCAATAAGGCTCTGGGCGCGCGTCTCAATCCATGGGATGTCATCCCGTCCGCCATGGGCAAGCACATAGGGGTCAGCAATCCGCATGAGCAGACCAAGGGTGGTCTGACCACGGGAGTTGAGTACTTCAGGAGGCGCTTCTTCCTCATGAGGCGGTGCACGGCGAGCAGGACGCGCTGAAGCCGGAGCTTCTACTTGCGGCGTCTCATCGGCTGCACCCTCTGGAGCGCTCTCCTCAGGCTCACTAACTGGTTTGTCCTGTTCCGTCATCCTCACCTGCGTTATCTGTCGAATCGGGCTCTACAAGGCCTTCTTGGGGAACCTCAGCTTGCGCAATGACGGGAGGCTTTGCATTTGGCCCCTCTTTGGCGTCTCGCTGAATCTTTTCCTGGAGTTTTATCAGGCCATCCATGAGCGCCTCTGGCCTTGGTGGACAGCCTGGTATGTATACGTCTACCGGGATGATGTGGTCCACGCCCATGACCACGCTGTAAGAGCGGTAGTACGGGCCGCCGTTCGTGGCGCAGCTCCCCATGGCAATGACCCACTTGGGGTCAGGCATCTGCTCATAAAGGAGGCGGATGGGATCAGCCATTTTCTTTACGACTGTGCCAGCCACAATCATTACGTCTGACTGCCTGGGCGACGGCCATGTGACGACGCCAAACCGGTCTAGGTCATGGTGGGACATATGTGTGGACATCATCTCTATGGCGCAGCAGGCCAGGCCAAATGTGAGGGTCCACAGGGAGTTCTTACGGGCGAGAGCCGCGAGCTCATCAAGCTTGCCGGTGATGACACCGGGTACGCCGCGTTGCAGCAGGTTTGCTGCAGGCCGGTTGCCTCGACCAGTGGAGGTGTCTCCCTGCTCCGGCGCATCAATGAACTTACCTGCCTTGGGTCGGTCCCAACTGCCAGGGACAAATAGTGGGGCGTCCTGTGGCTTGTTATCTAGCGCCACTGCAGCACCCCCTTCTTCCATGCGTAGGCAATGCCAAATAGAAGGACGCCCATGAATATGAGCATCTCATAGAACACGGCAGGAATTGTTTCTAGGAAGACGATGGCCCAAGGAAAAAGGAACACCGCCTCAACGTCAAATATAAGGAAGAGGATGGCAAATACGTAATAACGGACGTGGAGTTGGAATTGCCGCAGAGGGGCCGGTGGGATACCGGACTCATAGGCCATGGCCTTTTGAGGAGAGGGGCGGCGGGGTGCCAGCAACGCGGAGGCCGCAAACATAGCTCCCATGGCCGCGAACCCAACTACCAGCGCCAAAGCAACCGCGGTCCAGTTGACGGCGTAATCTTCCATCCGACAGTCCTTTTACACAGAAACATTCATTGCAGAACGCAGAGGCATTACTAGCAAGTACGTGTACCGCAATGTCGTCGCATATCTTACACGATTCAGAGGGTGGAATTGGAGGTAAAACGGCTACGGTCTGTGGCGAATCGGAACAGCAACGCCACAGATTGGTCACATCTCTGAAATTACTATGAGCGCAATCAGCGTTGGGAGGTACACGGGCTGATGGAAATAGTGACAAAGTGCGCGTAAAAAACGGCTATGGCTTAAGAAGAGCCCTTTTCAGTTGCCATGACGGTGGGCATGTCTTTGTCACCCCGACCGCTGAGACAGACCAAGACTATCTGGTCGCTTGAGAGCTTGGGTGCAAGCTCATTCACTACGTAGGCGATGGCGTGGGAGGACTCCAGGGCCGGAATGATCCCTTCCATACGAGAGAGGAGTCTAAAGGCCTCTAAGGCGTGGTCATCCGTGACGTTTACGTAGGTGGCGCGGCCCGTGTCCTTGAGCCATGCGTGTTCAGGACCCACACCAGGGTAGTCCAGTCCGGCAGATATGCTGTGGGTGTCGCTGATTTGGCCGTCGTCGTCCTGCATGAGGTAGGACATGGAGCCGTGCAGCACGCCAACGCGCCCTGCTTCCAGCGAGGCTGCATGGTGACCGGTCTCTAGGCCATCACCGCCCGCTTCCACACCAATGAGCTGCACTTGCTTGTCCCCAATGAAGGGATAGAACATGCCAATGGAGTTGGAGCCGCCACCCACACAGGCAACAGCATAGTCCGGTAACCGGCCAAGGGTCTTTTGCATCTGTTCCTTGGACTCAGTGCCAATGACGGACTGAAAGTCGCGCACCATCATGGGATAAGGGTGTGGCCCCACAGCGCTGCCTAGGAGGTAGTGGGTGGTGCGGACGTTGGTTGTCCAGTCTCGGAGAGCCTCATTGATGGCCTCTTTGAGGGTCTTGGTGCCCGCGTCAACAGGGCGCACCTCAGCCCCAAGCAGTTTCATGCGGTAGACGTTGGCCTCCTGGCGGCGCATGTCTTCCGTGCCCATGTAAACAATGCATTCCAGCCCCAGCATGGCACAGACCGTTGCAGTGGCCACGCCGTGCTGCCCCGCGCCTGTTTCTGCGACGATGCGTTGTTTACCCATGCGTTTGACCAGAAGCGCCTGCCCCAGGGCGTTGTTGATCTTGTGGGCGCCTGTGTGGGCCAAATCCTCGCGCTTCAGATATATCTGAGCGCCGTTGGCGTAGGCCGTAAGCTGCTTCGCGTGGTACAGCGGCGTGGGGCGCCCCGCAAAGTCCTGTAACAGCTTAGCAAGTTCCGCTACATATTCTGGATCATTCTGGGCATCAATATAGGCCTGTTCCAACTCCAAGACGGCAGGCATCACTGTCTCAGGGACAAACCGGCCCCCGAAGTCCCCAAAGCGCCCGCGCTTGTCAGGGAAATGCGTTTCGCTCGTCATCGTTTGCTCCGGCGGAACAGTCTGGCGAGGCCCTTGGGAGCCAGAGCGCGGTCAGCCTCGCGCACGGCTTCTACGAAGGCGCGTACCTTCTCAGCATCTTTACTGCCTTTAGTCTCCGTGCCGCTGGAACTGTCGACGCCCCATGGGTGAGCCACAGCTATGGCTTGCGCAATGTTGTCAGGGTTGAGGCCGCCCGCCAGGCTGAATGGGAACGAGTGCCACAGATCGCGGATGTGTGACCAGTCAAAGGTCTGCCCCGTGCCTCCATACTGTCCAGGCACCTGGGTGTCTATGACTGGATGATGGCCGGCCATGGTATGACGTTGGAGCATGACCATGAGCTTGGGGACAACGACTGACCAGGGGACGTCTGTTCGCACGGGAATAACCTTGTACACGGGCGCAGTCATCTGCTCGCAGTAGGCCATGCCCTCGTCACCGCATAGCTGGACACCATCGAGATTGAGGCGGGCGACACAATCGTTGACCTCTTGTAGCGGCTGGTCACCGAACATGCCCACCATCTTAGGAGCCGGGCGGTTGCCCCACTCCTTTCGGAAGCCTGTGATTATCTCATCCGCGTTGTCCACGGTAATGCAGCGGCCTGCAGACGGCACAAAGACAATGCCTATGGCATCGGCACCCGCCTCCGCGATGGCCAGGGCATCTTCCACGTTTTGGATGCCGCAGATTTTAACGCTTGTCATGTCCTTCTTCCGTATGCTGCTAAACGCCGGATAGTTCACGCACCTTGGCGGCGGTGTCCGGTGCGGTCATGAGGGCTTCGCCCACCAGGACTGCGTTGACGCCTACGCGCTTCAGCGTGGCCACGTCTTCCGCTGATGATATGCCACTCTCGGCAACAATCAGTTTACCCTGCGGGATGAGAGGACGCAGCCTGCTGGTAAGGGCTAGGTCTACATTAAACGTACGGAGGTCCCTGTGATTGACGCCTATAATCTCCGCGCCCGCAGCAAGGGCTACCTCTAGCTCAGCCTCATCATGTACTTCTACCAGAGCCTGGACCCAGAGTTGCTGACAGACTGCGAGCAACTCTTTGAGTTGGGTGGGCTCCAGCATTGCGACGATGAGCAACGCAGCGTCCGCGCCATAGGCCCTAGCCTCGTAGACCTGGTAGGGGTGGTAGAGGAAGTCTTTACGGAGCGCTGGAAGCCCTAGAGGCCCGACTGCGGCTTTGACGGCTTTGAGGTAATCAAGGGAGCCCTGGAAGTGGTCGACTTCGGTGAGGACAGAGATTGCAGCAGCGCCATTTTCGGCGTAGCAGGTGGCCAGGGCCACGGGGTCAAAGTCTGGCGCAAGGAGCCCCTTGGAGGGGGAGGCCTTTTTCACCTCGCCAATCAGCCTGACTTTGTCACCCCAGAGCGCGCCTGAAAAGTTCAGGGGGGATGGTAAATCTTTGATAGCGGCTTCGAGCTCCGAGAGTGGCGTGCTCCGCAAGCGACGCTCAACCTCAGCGCGTTTATATTCAAGTATGGTGTCGAGAATGGTACCTGTGCTCATGATGCCTTGTAGATTCTTCGCTTCTCTCAGACTGATGTAAGGACGAAATTCAACGTAACAGCAAGCACTTTTCCTGTGGCAAGACTTAAGTCAGCGTCTGGCTAAGCTCTGCGAGGTCACGCAGCTTCTTCAGCGTCGCACCGCTGTCGATGGCTTCCCGGGCAAGTCCTACGCCTGCCTTCAGGTCAGCCGCCAACCCGCCAATAACCAGGGCTGCGGCCGCGTTCAACATGACAGCATCCTTTGCGGGAGAGTCACCTGCGCTTAACGACTGCTGGAACATGACCGCCTGGTGGGCATTGTCTTTTACCTGGATGTCAGCAAGATTTGCCCGCTTGATGCCCGCGTCCTCAGGTGAAATCGAGAAGGAGCGAACCTTGCCGCCCTGCACTTCCCAGACCTGAGTGGTAGTGGTAGTGGTGATTTCATCCAGGCCGTCGTCACCGTGGACGACCCACGAGTGTTTGGTGCCTAGCTCCGCTAAAACAGAGGCCATGATGTCGCCCAGCTCCGGGCGCTTACCATCCATGGTTTCAGGTATGGCTACGCCGAGCACCTGGTACTGCGCACCGGCGGGGTTGGTCAGTGGACCCATGAGATTGAACACGGTACGGACACCCAATTCGCGACGCGGCCCAGCTGCGAAGCGCATGGCGGGGTGAAACGCTGGCGCGAAGATGAAGCCGAAACCCACCTCGTCCACGCACCGTTTGACGGCCTCAGGGCTGAGTTCCAGCTTGACGCCGTTGGCCTCCAAAATATCGGCTGCGCCCATGCGGCCGGAGGCGGCCCGGTTACCATGCTTGGCCACTTTGAGCCCCGCCGCTGCTGTGACCAAGGACGCCGCAGTGGAGACGTTCAACGTATCCATCTTGTCGCCGCCGGTACCGACCAACTCAATGACGTTGCCGTCCGTGGGTACGTGCAGCGATTTTTCGCGCATGACTCTGGCCATGCCGATAATCTCATCCGCAGACTCAATCTTCACCCGGAGCGCGGCAAGGAACCCACCTATCTGGGCCTCCGTGGCGTTGCCGGACATGATATCTTCAGCCGCGGCTGCAGCCTGGGCCTGCGTAAGGGAACGACCCTCAACTAACGTTGCGATTGCTTCTTGAATGCTCGTGATTACACCTCAGGGCTCTCATCGCCCATCACTACGTTTACGGCTCAGGTAATTGAAACCGCTGGATGATGAAGTCCAGTTGGTTGTCCAGCCGAGCAGGCAACTGCGGCGTTTCATGGGCAGGCAGCGCCTCCGCAGGCAATGATAGCGCTTCTGGGGAACTGCTGGTTATCATGCTGAGAGCCACTTCAGGCTTTTCTGAAAGCCAGCCGCTAACGGCTTCCGTGCCTTCCGCATACCCAACACCCGCATAGACGGTGACGCGGACATCGCTGACAATTCCGCTCCGTTCAACACGAAGGTCCATCCCTATGGGGTCGCCTGTCGATTGGGTGGCTCGTGCGGCACCCGAGTGATAGCTTTCACCTTCAAGGTAGACGTCCACCAGGCGGCGGAGCCTCTGTGGTTTGGTCCGCAGTTGGCCTGTCCCTGTCGCGGCCAAGATACCCCCGACGACAAGGCCAAGGCTTGGGAAAAGGGCGTCCGAGGTAACGTTGAGGACTAGCAGTGCGACCATGGCGACAGCTATGCCAATCCCGCTGAGGAGCATTGTTGCGCCTCTGCCACGGTTTGGTGTGCCTTGTGTGAAGTCTTGGATTCCCAGCAAACGGCCCAAGAAAGTTGCGGTGCCAGGCAGCGCACTAGCTTCCATTGCTGGCGGTTGCTTGGGGTCAACGTGAAAGCCCTGCTCTTCCAAGAAATCTTGGAGGGCGCGGTAAAGCGGCTGCGGCGATGCCACACGCAGGTCTCTCTTGAGTTTGGTTGGGAACAGCGCTGGGTCCATATATTGACTCTATTACTGCTGTAGGAAGTTCCGCAGTAGGTCTTTGCCCGCCTGGGTCATGATGGACTCCGGGTGGAACTGGATGCCTTCCACGGGGTGTACCCGGTGTCGTACACCCATGATAACCCCGCTGTCTGTACGGGCCGTCACTTCAAGCTCAGGCGGCACGGTCTCCGGCATGATGGCCAGGGAATGGTAGCGGATGCCCAGGAGTGGGTTGGGCAGCCCCCTGAACACGCCTTTGCCGTCATGCTGAACACTGCTGGTCTTGCCGTGGACAATTTCACCCGCGCCTGCAACGGTGGCGCCATAGGCTGCGCCGATGCACTGATGGCCCAGACAGACGCCCAGTAGCGGCAAATGGGGTCCGAAGTGCCGTACGACTTCTGTTGAAATACCAGCTTCAGTGGGCGTGCGAGGCCCCGGTGATATGACGATGCGCTCAGGGGCCATTGCTTCTATCTCAGTAATGGTAATGGCGTCATTGCGCGCCACGTGTACATCCGCGCCCAGTTCCGCCAGGAACTGGAAGAGGTTGTAGGTGAAGCTGTCGTAGTTGTCTATAAGCAGAATCATGGTGTTCTCAGTTACAAAGGGTTAGCGGTCTTTGCATTCCTGGGACAGTGGCATAAGCCTTTGACTGTCCGTCAAGCTTGAGCCTCCGCTTCTGCGATGGCCCGCAGGAGTGCGCTGGCCTTTTGGAGCGATTCTTGATACTCGCGTTCAGGGTCGCTGTCGTAGGTCACGCCGCCGCCCGCTTGGAGGTAGGCGATGCCGTCCTTGATGACGGACGTCCGGATTGCGATGGCGGTGTCCATATTGCCGGAGAAGCTGAAGTAGCCAACTGCGCCTGCGTAGGGGCCACGGGCGTCTGGCTCAAGTTCACTGATGATTTCCATTGCGCGAATCTTGGGCGCGCCGGAGACGGTGCCGGCTGGAAAGCAAGCCCGCAACGCGTCATAGGCACTCAGGCCAGGCGAAAGCTGCCCTGTGACGTGGGAGACGAGGTGCATCACGTGGGAGTATCGCTCCACGTCCATCATCTGCGTGACCTCTACCGTGCCGGGGCTGCTGACCCTGCCGATGTCATTGCGGCCTAGGTCTAAGAGCATGGTGTGCTCCGCAATCTCCTTCTCGTCATCTCTGAGCTCGCGCTCCAAAGCCAGGTCTGTTGCGGCGTCCTGGCCTCGTGGTCGCGTACCAGCGATGGGATGAGTGTCGACAGTGCCCTCTTCAACGCGGACCAGCAACTCAGGCGATGCGCCGACGATGTCGAAGTCGTCCAAGTGCAGGAAGTACATGTATGGCGATGGGTTCACGCCACGTAGAGCACGGTAGATGTCAAAGGGGGCTGCTGTTGTGGGACGTTCCAGCCGCTGGGAGGGCACCACTTGGATGATGTCACCCGCCACGATGTAGTCCTTGGACTGCTGGACCATTTCATGGTATCGCTCTTGCGTGACGTTGGAATTGGGCTGTGTCTGCTCAGAAACTGCTCGGGTTGAAGGAGCTTGTGGCTTCAAGGGCGTCAGCAGTCGTTCTACCAGGCGGTCAATGCGCTGGATGGCCTGGCTATAAGCGTCGTCAACATCGCCATCCAAATGGACATGTCCCACCACTTGCATCTTGTGCTTGAGATGGTCAAAGACCACCAGCGTATCAGTGAACAGGAATATCGCCTCCGGGATGCCGAGGCTACTGGTCCGGTGAGGCACCCGAGGCTCGAAGTAGGAGACGCAGTCGTAAGAGAGGTACCCCACGGCGCCTCCCAGGAAACGCGGTAGGCCTGCCACGGCTACAGGCTTGAATCGGGCCAACTCTTGTTCTACCAGAATGAGAGGGTCGACTGCAGCTTCAGGTTGGCCTGGCCCGGTCTTGATCACACGATAGGGCTCCGTGCCCATGAAGCTATAACGGGCCAGGCGCTCTCCGCCTTCCACGCTTTCTAGAAGGAAGGAGTGAGGGCCGTTGGCTATTTTGAGGTAAGCAGAGACCGGCGTCTCCATGTCCGCGTTGATCTCACGGTACACGGGAACCAGGTTCCCCTGGCTTGCCAGTGCCTTTACTTGTTCCAACGTTGGATAGTACATAGCAGTCATTTTTCCCCAATAACAAAACCCCGCCACCACAAAGGGGCGGGGCTAACCACGTTGCCACCCTTCTTATCCCGGCGACGATGCCAGGACATCTCAGTCAGCGGGGGAGCTTGGAGCCCACCCAACTGCACGTCTGTAACGGGACGTTCCCGGCGACGCCTACTTGTTCACGTTCCGTGAACGTTCGGGCCGCGGCTCTGGGGCCCATTCCACCCTTGCGCAGACACCGGTTTACAGCTACCCCGGCTCTCTGTGGACTGCGACTGAAGGCGTACTCTTCCCCTTCACAGCCTGTCGTATTTCGTAAATATCATAGGCAGCAGCCAGCGCGGCTGTCAAGGACAACACTGGGCCTCACACCTCTGTGGTGAGGGGCCTGTAGCCCACCAACTCTGCAGTCACCAGCAGGCGGTGGTCATACTTCAAACGGGGGTAACAGGAGACCAATGTAATCTGTGAATTGTCTGTTTGGTAGAGCGTTAGCTCATTCTGCGGTATGACATCCGTTTGGCTGACGCGGTAAAGGTATGCCGTATTTTCAGCGTAGGTGATGATAAAGACCTCTTCCCCAGACTGGAGCAGTTCAGGGACTTGAGGAAGCCGGGAAAAGACGTTTCCTTCATCAGAGAAAATGCTTTCCAAGTGGCCAAAGTACCAGCCGTTGCCTTCTGTGCCTGGGTTTGGAGTCTGAGGGATGTGGCCGATAGTGAATTTGGGCGTTTCATATTCCCGGCTACTCTGCAGGT
>CAVOAJ010000037.1:0-11115 GCA_963693605.1 Dehalococcoidia bacterium
GGACGACTACGAGGCCGCGCTGAAGCTATTGGACTAGTCTTTATCTCGCCGTCTCTTCGCCAGAAGAGGACCGGTTATCCAGAAGTAGATGGGGCCAGCCAGCATGAGGGCGAAGCCCACCAACGACACCAGGCTGGCAATGTCGCCAGGATCGGATGATTGCGTGCCGCGGATGATGGCAATGGCCCCTGCCACCTGCCACCTGCCACCTGCCACATCAGGAAGCCCACGCCGCCTATCGCCAGTCCAACCAGAAATCTCTTCAATGCTTCACCTATTCAGCTAGTGCAGCCCACGTCGGTAGTGTAGTATCTACGCCGCTAGAGCCGTCGCTTGTATGACGTGCTTGTATAGTACATAGTTCCTGAAACCCGCCAACGCCCACATATAAGAGGCACGAGAGGCACACAATGGTAATGTACCAGTATGAGGATCGCCGGGTACGCCATGCGGCAACGGCTGACCCCTATACCAATGAATTGGAATTGAGTGCGGAGCAGCGTGAGCGTGACCTCAACGGTAAAGTACTCATCAAAGGCGCAGAGACTCCGTTTGAGAATTACAGGCAAGGACACCTGGCCTGGTACATGGGAGGAGCGGACACCGGTACGTCGCTCCAGAACCGGGCCTTCTTCCGGCATGATGTCCGCTCACAATCAGGCAAGCACACTCACCAGGGCGGGCTGGTCATTTTCGTCATGGAAGGCACAGGCCATAGCACGGTGAACGGGCAGTCCGTGCCGTGGAAAAAGTACGACGCTGTCCTGCTCCCCATCATTCCTGAGCTATGCGAACATCAGCATTTCAACGACGACCCCGGCAAGCCTGCTGTTTGGTGTGCGTTCATCTACGAAGGCTTGAGCCACGAGTACGGCAACGACGTTAGACAGAACTCAGACAGCCCGGATTTCAGTAAGCTCTAACGGCCCCCGGGCGGCAAAGGAGACCAATCATGGTCATGGAAGAGTACGAGGACCGGCGCCTTCGTCTTGCTACGATGAAGGACCCGTACCTCAATGAGCTAGAACAAAGCGCAGAGCAGCGAGAGCGGGATCTCAACGGGAAGATACTCATCAAGCATGCAGAAGTGCCCTTTGAGAGCTTCCGGCAGGGCCACCTCTCCTGGTATATGGGCGGCTACAACACGGGCACTGCGCTCAGGGACCGGTTCTTCTTTCGTCATGACATCCGCAACCAATCAGGCAAGCACACCCACCAGGGTGGTCTGGTCATTTTCGTCATGGAAGGCAACGGTTACAGCACCGTCAACGGCGTAGCGGTCGACTGGAAGCAGTATGACGTCATCCTGCTCCCCATGATTCCTGAACTCTGTGAGCATCAACACTTCAACAAAGAGCCCGGCAAGCCAGCCGTCTGGTGCGCCTTCATCTACGAAGCTCTGAGCCACGAATACGCCAACGACGTCAAGCAGAACACGGACAGCCCGGACTTCAATAAGCCATAGCCCTCCCCCGCCAGACAGCAAAGGAAATCAACCATGGTGATGGACGAGTACGAAGACCGTAGGCAACGTCTTGCCACGATGGCGGATCCGTACGCCAATGAGCTGCAGCAAAGTGGAGAGCAGCGAGAGCGAGACCTCCACGGGCAGGTCCTCATCAAGCACGCTGAAGTGCCCTTTGAGAGCTTCCGGCAAGGCCACCTCGCCCATTACATGGGTGCCTATGACACGGGCACTGCGCTCCGAGACAGGTTCTTCTTCCGCCATGACATCCGCAATCAATCAGGACGCCACACCCATCAGGGTGGATTAGTCATCTTTGTGATGGAGGGCAACGGCTACAGCACCGTCAATGGCGTGGCAGTAGACTGGAAGAAGTACGATGTCATCCTGCTCCCCATGATCCCTGAACTCTGTGAGCATCAACACTTCAACAAAGAGCCCGGCAAGCCTGCCGTTTGGTGTGCCTTCATCTATGAAGCGCTGAGCCACGAATACGCCAACGACGTCAAGCAGAACACGGATAGCCCGGACTTCACTAAACCATAGTGCCATGTCCGGTAAGGAGACCTCATCATGATTATGGACCAGTATGAGGTGCAGCGATTAGCCCTCCAAGGCAAGGCTGACCCCTACGCTGAAGAACTTGAGGCTGACAAAGCCCGTCGGCAGAAGGATTTGAATGGGCATATCCTCATCAAGAATTCGGAGAGACCCTTCGAACTCACACGGCAAGGCCGTCTCGCTTTCTATCTGGGCGGTGAGGAAACCGATACACCGTTGCTGAACCGCTCGTTCTTCCGGCATGACATCAAGACACAGTCGGGCCGCCACACCCACCAGGGCGGGCTGGTCATCTTTGTGATGGAGGGCAACGGTTACAGCACCGTCAACGGAGACGCGGTGGACTGGAAGAAGTACGATGTCATCCTGCTCCCCATGATTCCTGAACTCTGTGAACATCAACATTTCAACAGGGAGCCCGGTAAGCCAGCCGTCTGGTGCGCCTTCATCTACGAAGGGCTGTGCCGTGAATACGGCAACGATGTCAAGCAAAACACAGACACGCCGGAGCTTGTGAAATAGCACGGCTCCATACACTGCCCGCATATTGAAGGAGGACTCCATGGTCTCGCATTTCGGTCAGGACTCATCACCACAACCCAAATATCTTGAAGACCTTGGCTGGCGTGGACGCGTAGGGTTCATATCGCCGCCGTCCGCCTCTGATGACCACCTGGAGTTCATGCGCGTGGCCCCGCCCGGCTTCTCCGTGTACCAGACCATGACCTACGTGGAGAAGTTCAACGAGGGCCTTTCCTTCGGCAAAATTGCAGAGGCCTCCAATCAGCTTGACCTTGCAGCCAAGACGCTGGCCCAGGCCCGTGTGGACGCCATTGCGCAGTGCGGCACGCCCTTCTCATTCCTGGTGGACGACGGCTACCGGGTGAGCCAGGAGGTACAGGCAAGGATTGAAGATATGGTGGGCATCCCCTTCTCCATGATGGGGCTGGCCGTGGTGAACGCGCTCAAACACATGGGCGTCTCATCAGTGGCGGTGGCCGCCACCTACTATGGTGACGATATCGTGGAGAAGTACACGAAGTTCCTGGGGGACGCGGAAATCACGGTTACAGGAATGGAAACGTTCCTGGACCAGGGCATCTACGCCAGCCGTGAGGAGCTTGACCACTCACTCTTCCCACTCCACAGCCGCATCACCCTTGGCAGGGTCTACAAGGCCGCTCGATTGGTGGCGGAGCACAACCCTGACGCAGAGGCCATTGTCATATCCGGGGGCGCCATACCCAGCATGGACATCATTCAGGCGCTGGAGCACGACACCGGCAAGTTGGTGGTATCCAGCCTGTCATCACTGATATGGGAAGTGCTGCACAAGCTCGGAACGGGAGAGTCCATCCCCAGCCATGGTGAATTGTTGGGCAGCATGGGTGCGCGCCGCTAGCTATCGGGGAGTCCCAGCACAGCTCGAATGGTCCCGCCAGGCGTGGCCGATAGTAGGCCGCTCTCACGCAGCACAGTCGCCGCTCCCCAACCGAGTTCTGCGCGGACGTTCAGTTCAATAGTCCCACCGTCCATGAGTACGTCCACCACGTCAGGTCGCAAGGCGCCTGGCGGCACCAGCACCTCCACCGACCCCGGCGTTGTGGACCCGCCGCCCAGCCATGCAGAGCCTGTGCCGTCCACCTCTCCTACCGGCAGATTGCCTATGAACAGCGTGTACCGTTTGACGGGTGAAAATGCGGGGATAAAGCTATGGTTCTCAATGTTGAACGTCAGCTTGACGCGCATACCGGTGATGTACACCCCCAGGCTGTCTTTGGGGTCTCCTATCACTAGCTGAAGAGGGCTACTGGCGGCTTGCAGCGCCTCCGCCGTGAACTCAGGGCTGAGCTCCTGCACCGCTGCTGAGCCAATCTCAAGGTTGGAATTGCTCCAAGCGACAGCAGCCGCAAGAGCCAATATCAGCACTATGAGTCCAGCTATAACTTTACGCACGCTAGAGAAGTCTCTTGATGATGCTTTCCAGAGTGTCTAAAACGCTATATGTGTATACGTCCGATGTGTGGTCAACCGTAAAAATGCTCCAACCAATAGTGGACTCCACCTTCACATCAATATTTCCTCCTTCTATGAGTATTGCTACTACAGCTTCAGGAAATTGTTCAAAGGGCACCGCTACAGATATGTGCAGCACTTTTGTTGCAAACGGTCTCATCCATCCAGATTCGGATTGAAATTGTCTCGTGATTTCAACGCCGTTCAGAAATACAGCATGGCTACCAGGGGCAAGGTAAAGCGGTGTGAAGAAGTCATTTTCAAGGGTTAGTTCAATATCTACCTCAACCCCTTCTACCACTTCATCCGCAGCACCCAGAATGTCTCCTGTCATGACCTTGATACTGGCTCGAGCCAGTGATGCGACTCCCGTATTGAGAGCAGGGGTGATGCCCGTGGCCTCTGTAGAGGTAACCATAAGGCGATTGTAGCCGGTCCACGCCAATGCACCGATGACCAATATCAGCACTATGAGTCCAGCTATGACTTTACGCACACTAAGGGTTCTCCGGGAATGGACTACCGCTTCATAACCAAGACGTGACCAGCCGTCCGGTTGGTTTCTCTACCCTATCACCCCTTCGGCGCGCAGGGCGTCGACTTGCTCCTGCGACACGCCAAGCAACTGAGACAGCACATCGCCTGAGTGCTCGCCCAGCACCGGCGGGGCGCCCTTGGGCTCAGCGGGCGTCCGTGACATTTTGATGGGGTTTCCTGCCATCTTCACGCTGCCCAGCACCGGGTGCGGCACCTCTATGAACATGTCCCTGGCAGCCATCTGTGGGTCATTGGCCACCTGAGCAATGTCCTGCACAGGGCCGCACGGCAGGCCGAACTCTCCCATGATGTCCACCCACTCAGCCGTTGTCTTCTGGGCCATAGCCTCCTCCAACACCGGAATCAGGGCATCGTAGTTCTGGGTGCGGAGCCAGCCAGTCGCGTACCGCTCGTCATCGATAAGCTCTGGATGGTCGATTGCGACGCAGAAGAGGGGCCACTGGTCAGTGGAGCCGCCCATAAGCGCTACAACCACGTGACCGTCCGTGCTCTTGAACGCCTGGAAGGGTGTGGAGATGGGGTGCCGCGTGCCAAGGCGTTGAGGCGCCTCACCCAGCGCAAAGTAGCGCATGAAAGCGTTCTCCATGATGGCCGCCTGGCAGTCCATCATTGAGATATCTATGTACTGTCCCTGGCCGGAGCGCTCACGCTCCAGCAACGCAGACGTGATGGCGACTGTCGCGAACAACGCCGCCGTGATATCGCCGACGCTTGCGCCCACACGCACGGGGCCGCCGCCAACCTCACCGGTGATGCTCATGATGCCGCCCATGCCCTGCACAATAACGTCCAGGGCCGGTCTGCTGGCGTAGGGTCCCGTCTGCCCAAAGCCGCTCACGGAGGCGTAAACCAGGCGTGGGTTGTGGGCCTTGAGGTCATCGTAAGCCAAGCCGAGCCGTGTCATTGCGCCGGGCCGGAAGTTCTCTATCACCACGTCTGACTTCTTGGCCAACTCAATGAACAGTTCCTTGCCCTTGGGAGTGGTCAGGTCAAGGCAAACGCTCCGCTTACCTCGGTTGATACTCATGAAGTAGGTGCTGAATTCGTTATCGTCGCCCAGGAATGGGCCGTTGCCACGAGCAGGATCACCCATGCCGGGGCGCTCCACCTTGATGACATCGGCACCCATATCCGCCATGAGCATCGTGGAGAAGGGGCCTGAAAGGATCTGCGTGGTATCAAGGACGCGAACGCCCTCCAAGGGGCCAGGCATGGAAGCACCTCACTGGTTGCCGCAAACGTGCGGGGATGGACTGAGGCGTATTATCACATATGGGGGGATTCCCACCCAAACCCATCTGGGTGGCCTTTCGAAGCTACTGGCAAAGGCTCACAAAAGCATTCAGACTAGCCACACCTACGGCGACACGCACACACACATCTGGCTTTTCTTGTCACAATGTCGGATGATAGACAGACACCACGCGCTGGAATGAGAAGGGATGTTTCTTTTGTTCCGATTACTGCGACGTTTGACCAAAGGGAATCCACGGATTTCTGCACCTATTCTGACAATTACACTCGCGGTGACGGCAGTCCTGCTTCTTGCCGCATGCGGGGAGGAACCCATGGCAGCAGACGGTGACACGGCGTCAGTCCACTACACAGGGACATTGGACGACGGCTCGGAATTTGATTCGTCACGGGAACGAGAGTCACTGAGCTTTACGTTAGGCGAGGGGTCGCTCATTTCTGGCTTTGAAGACGCAGTACGTGGAATGGCTATTGGCGATACTGTCACGGTACGAATTGAGCCCGTCGACGCCTATGGTGAGCGGAGCGACGACCTGATTTTTGAGGTACCGACTGCGGCAGCGCCAGGGGGCTTCAGTGTGGGAGACCGTGTCCAATTAGCTACAGGTCAACCCGCCACCATCATTGCCATGACCGACAAGATAATCACCCTGGATGCCAACCCTAGCTTGGCGGGCCAGGCGCTGACCTTTGCCATAGAGTTAATGACATTGGTGAAGGCGGAGAACTAAACGCCAACCGTGTCCCCTACGACGGGTTGCTCACGCGGCGGACGGCCTCTTCACCGTTGAGGTAGACAACAGTGGTCATCTTGATGGCCTTGCTGAGCGTGTTATGGATGTAACAAAACCCCTCTGCGCGTTCGGTTAGCCGCTCCAAGTCGCCCTTCGACAGCGACCCCTCTGCGTGAACCTCCTGCATGATGTGCTCAAAGCCACCGCCCACGTCGCGCCGGTAGTCGCCACGCACGTTCATCCCGGTAAAGCGCACGTCTAGATTGTCAGCGATAGTCACCTTGGCGAATTGCGAGTACAGGCAACCGCCCACGCCTGCCAGGAAGTGGTTCAACGGGCCCAGGCCGGCACTTGTGCCGCCTCGCTCCGCTGGCTCGTCCATTATGATCTCTACACCAGCCCCCCTTGGCAGCGTGGCAGCGAACGCAAGACCATCCACTGGCCCTATATCAATGCGCGTAACGCCTTTTATTCGCTCCGGGTCATTCACACTAGCCCGGCCTTGAATGCCCTTGCGGATGATTTCCTCTCGCTCACTGGTGATCGTCATAAGAGGCTCCTCCTCACTCGGTGGATAGCCGCATTCTAGCAAACGGGATTCCTTGCGGCCTGCACACGCCGCCCGTATGATAGCGGCCACCCCACCAGGAGCTACCAAATGGAACTTGGACTCGCAGGCCGCGTGGCCATCGTCAGTGGCGCAAGCAAAGGCATGGGCAGAGCGACCGCAGTGGCCCTCGCCCGTGAAGGGGCCAACGTAACGTTGTGCGCCCGTGACTCCGATACGCTGGAAGAGGCCGCAGCTGAGGCCCGGAGCGTCTCTTCAGACGCGCAGGTGCTGCCCGTCGTCGCGGACATGGCGAACCCCACAGGCATTCAGTGCGCGTTCGACGAAACGATGGCTCAATGGGGCCGTGTGGACATAGCTATCGCAAACGTGGGCGGGCCGCCGCCCAGCCAGCCAACGGAAGTCACCGACGACCAGTGGTACGCAGGCCTAGAACTGAACTTTTTGAGTGCGGTGCGGTTGAGCAGGCTGGTGGTGCCCGTCATGCAGAAGCAGGGCTACGGCCGCATCATCACCGTGCTGTCGCTGGCCATCAAGCAACCAGAGGACAACCTGGCCCTCTCCACCGTCGCACGCACTGCCACCGCAGCCTTCCTAAAGACGCTGTCCACGGAGGTCGCCAAGGACGGCATCACCGTGAACGCCGTGCTGCCCGGCTCTGTGGAAACTGGCCGATTGCAAGGTGTGGCGGAGATGCAGGCGCGATTCCATGAACGGGACGTGGCAAGCGCCATGGACGATAGGCTGGGCCTTGTCCCGGCGGGACGCTTCGGCAGGCCGGAGGAGGTTGGAGACCTCATCGCTTTCTTAGCATCAGAACGCGCGGGGTTCATCACGGGACTCAACATACCAATTGACGGCGGACAGCTCCGCGCCATGCCGTAACGGAGAAGACCGCCATGCTCTTTGGCTATTCCCTACCCACCCGTGGCCCCTTGGCCACACCTGAAAACATTGCTGGCCTGGCAGTCACCGCTGAACGCCTGGGGTTCGACTCAGTGTGGGCCTCAGACCATATCGTCATCCCTACAGACATCACATCGGACTATCCCTACGCACAGCCTGGCAACGCAACGGCTGGCGGTACCGCCTTCCCAGCCGACGACTACCCCTACTGTGAGCCGCTGACCACACTCACGTACCTGGCTGGCAAAACGGAGCGCATCAAGCTAGGCACCAACGTCCTGATTGTGCCCTACCGCAACCCCGTTTACGCCGCCAAGACAATCGCCACCCTGGACTATCTATCGGGGGGCCGCGTCATCCTGGGCGTGGGTACTGGCTGGATGGAGGAGGAGTTCAATGTACTGGGGCAGCCTCACTTTGCAGAGCGCGGTGCATTGACCAACGAGTACCTACGGTTGTTCGTGGAGCTATGGACCAACGACAATCCGTCGTTCGCAGGCGAGTACTACCAGGTGGACGGCATCAAGTTCTCTCCCAAGCCAGTCCAGAAGCCGCACCCACCCATCTGGGTTGGCGGCCACTCAAACCCCGCAATTCGCAGGGCGGCTGCGTTAGGTGATGGCTGGTTGCCCATGGGTATACCCGGTGTCACACCGCTGGGGCCGGACGAGATGCGCGTGAAGGTGGACTGGCTACGTGAGCTTGCGGTCAAAGAGGGTCGCGACCCAGCGGCAATCAAGGTCTGCATGGCGGTACGTGCAGGCCCCATGAGTGAACGCGTCCCAGACCGCCTGTTCAGCGGGCCAGCGGAGGCCATAGCAGAAGACATCCACCGCTATCAAAGTGCAGGCGTGGAGTACTTTGTTTTGAACCTTGGCAGTGGTGACGTGAGCGAGATAACCGAGAACATGGAACGGTTCATGCTTGGGATTGTCCCTTTGGTGACGAGCTAAGGCATGCCCCTAGCTGACTTTGAGCAGACGGTGGAGGCGTTCTGGCGACGACGCCAGGAGGGTGTCTTCTTCCCGCAGGAGTGGGAGGACACACTCACCATTAACGACGCCTGTCGTATTCAACTTGCGTTGCTGGACAGGTACATCGCTCAAGGAGCGCGGCAGGTGGGCTGGAAGGTGGGGCTCACGAGCAAGGCCATGCAGGACCAGTTCCGTGTCCACGAGCCGCTCTTTGGCTACTTGATGGGCAGCGCACCCAACGATAGCGGCACGACGTTTGACTATGCGTCGCTTATTAAGCCAGCGTTTGAGAATGAGATATGTATGACGCTGGGCGCAGACCTCGTAGGGCCGGGCGTCGACGCACAAGCCGCGCTGGCATCGGTGGTCAGCGTCATGCCCGCAATGGAGCTTGTCGAAACGCGCGGGCCGTTCACGGAACAGCTTGCCCTGGCTATCACCGACAACATCCAGCAACGCGGCATCATCCTGGGGCCGGAAACGCGTCCGCTCCCTTCAGACCTGGACTTACAGGCGGTCAGCGTGCGCGTAAGCGTCAACGGAACGCTGGTGGCGGAAGGCACGGGCGACGCGGTGCTGGGACACCCGGTTAATTCACTAGTGTGGCTTGCAAACAAGCTGGCTGAATACGGGAGAGGGCTCCGCGCAGGTGACGTTGTAATGTCAGGCTCACTGACGCGGCAGTTCGCCATCAGCCAGGGCGACACGATTATGGCGGCGTTCGACCCGCTGGGCGAGGTTGGAGCGTCGTTCACATAGACGGGAACGAGAAGGATTAGCCGTTCGCTCTGAGGCATCACGCAATTGCACCGCTCAGAGTCATACGGGGACAAGCGCTAGTGAAGGGCTAATCCCAACCACTGCGGTGGATATCTACTCTCCTCTTTCTATACCGTGAACACAGAGAAGGCCCAACCTTGCATGGGTTGGGCCTTCTCTGTGTTATTCCATCTGCTCAGGCAGCATGAACAGCAAGGGCGGTTCAAGTGGTGGAGTCCACTACCGCGCGAAGATTTTTGCTGTTGCCGTAAACGCTTCAATCTCTGACGCAGCCATACCAGGGAACGCTTCAACCCGCAACCGCCGGTCATCAATCATCTCGACCAGCACCGTTCCCATTATCTGATCACCATTAATAGAAGCGATAATGTCACCAGACCTAATGTTGTGAAGCCCACGACGCGATGGGTCTTCAACAGAAAAATACTCGTAGTCGGTCAGTTCATACTCAACTATGCCCGATTCCACGCTCACATCGCGAGGGCTCGGAGAGTTCCCTTTAATGCCAAACTGACGAGCAGAGCCTTCAAAGTACCCGAATGAGAACCGCCATTGCGATGGGTCAAGGGCGTCGGGCACGATGGCGATATGGCCTTCCCAATAGTGCTCAAGGTTAGTGCCGCCATACCCGCCGGTGCCTTCAAGGAACCAATTGCCAACCAACCGTCCGTCCACGTCGTAGTCAATCACTCCCGAACGTGGTTCAGCTAACCGGAGCATCTTGGCCAACAAGGCGTCACCAACCTCTTCAGGAAAGTAAGGGAACGGGTCCACCGTATGCACTTTCCACGGCTCCCCCCTGTAATGCTCCGGCACTATGAACCCCGGCAAGGTGACCTCATAGTCATACACTCCAAAATCGAGCGTTTGGCCACCAATGCGACCAATCATCTGGCCCGCCTTGATTGCAATTCCACTCCAACGGCCCGTCCGGCCACCTTGGGTTTTGCTCCACTCTGCTTCTATTGAAGGTTCCAATGACGTAAGAAGGTCGAAGTAACTGGTGAATGGGCAATGTCCATCCGCCACTCACGCTCCCGTGTCTCGCCAGTATCAACATTGACGTCCCGCGGTTGGAGGCTAGAGATAACGCCATCTTGGATTGCTCGTACTTCATATACGTCCCTACCAAGGGACCGGTCTGCGGGTTCAAAATACATATGATCGATTGGAGTGACATGCGCTCCCACCAACATTCCATACGGCAACAGATGGAGCACATCCTCCATCCGCATCGGGGAGTTGGCAAACTGCACGGGCCCTGTGCCGGAGCAACCGGCAAATAGCGGTTCCGTGGGT
>CAVOAJ010000038.1:0-11098 GCA_963693605.1 Dehalococcoidia bacterium
TGCTGGCCGTGCCTATATACGCGCAGATCCGTTACCAGCGCATCCCCGCCATGGAGCGGGCCAGACGGTATGCGGAGCGGGGCATAGTCCAACGCGCCAAGGTAAGGTCATAAGCAATGATTTCAGGACTTAAAGGGTTGCTCATCACCATCCGCTGGCTCTTCCGCAAGCCGGTGACCGCCCACTATCCGAAACAGCACCTGCCCGTGCAGCAGCGCTACATGGGCTTCCCCTCATTGTTGTGGGATATAACGGCTGACGAACCCTTCTGCACAGGGTGCATGGTCTGCGTCCGGGAGTGTCCCACCCAATGCATGACGGCCGTTATGCACGACAACCCCAAGTTCACTGAGGGGACAAGTCACCGACGCAAGATTATCGAATCCTTTGAAATCAACCTTAACCGGTGCATCCTCTGCGGCATCTGCGTGGACGTATGCGCCTTTGACGCCATTGAGATGTCCCATGAGCATGAGTTCAGCAGCTACGCACGCAACGGAGCTAGAGCTGACCTGCCCGCACTGCTACAGATTGGAATATCGTTTCAGGAAAAGACTAACTGGCAACCAGTCAGTCCTGAAAGGAACGTAACGGCAACGGCCCTGAGCAAGAAGGCGGCAGCGGCCCAGTCTCGCGACGCTGCCAAGTCCGCTGAATCCAGTGAGGGTGAGGGATAGCAGTGGCGCTTGTCGTCTTTTACATCCTTGGGGCCGTCACACTAATCGCCGCTGCTGGCGTGGTGTCGACAAGGAACGTCGTCTACGCGGCGCTATTCCTGCTGGCCGCACTTGCAGCCACTGCAGGGCTCTTTGTGCTCCTTCTGGCTGAGTTCTTGGCCCTTGTGCAAATTCTGATCTACGGTGGAGCCATTGTCATTGTTTTGCTCTTCGCCATCATGCTGACACGCTCTGACACCTATGCAACCGCCGCGGAGCATAGTCAGTGGCCCATCGCAGCCTTGGCTAGCGCGGTCCTCTTTGGGCTCATTTCCGCATCCTTCTTCAGTGATGCAGACCGCTTCAATTCAGATATCCGCACGGGGGTGGATATTGAAACGTTGAGCACTGAATTGTTCACAACGTGGGCCATTCCATTTGAGGTCGCCTCCGTTGTACTGCTCGTCGCGCTCGTGGGCGCCATTGTCATTTCCCACTCCGGCGGGAATGGTGAGGAGTCCTAATGGTGACCCTCCTTCATTTCCAGGTGCTGAGCGCGGCCCTTTTCTCCATCGGGCTCTACGGAGTCCTGGCACGACGCAGTGCAGTGCTCATTCTGATGTCCATTGAACTGCTGCTGAACGCAGTGAACATCAACCTCATAGCTGGGGCGGCCTTCGCAGGCGCTGAGAAGACCACCGGCTTAGTCATTGCTATCTTTGTCATAACCATCGCTGCGGCGGAGGTGGCCCTGGCGTTGGGCATCATCCTGCGCCTCTACCGCAACCGCGCCTCAGTTAACGTGGACGAGATCGATATCTTGAGAGGATAAGACTGCATGTCGTTACTGACCCTTCAACCTAGGTCTGGGGAGCGCAACTAGACCATGCTCACAATGGAATGGGCCTGGCTCATCCCCGTTTACAGCTTCAGTGCCTTTGGCATTGTGGCGCTGTTTGGCAAGTACCTCCCAATGAAGGGGGCTGTTGTCTCTATTCTGGCTATCCTGGCCGGGTTTATAACCTTCTGGCCTGTGCTGTTCGACTTACTTGGCTCAGGACTCCCTCATGATTTCGGAAGCTATCACTTTGTCCGAGAATGGTTCTCCACCGGCAACCTCGACGTAAGTTGGGGCATCATTGTGGACCCCCTCTCGGTCTCCATGCTGGGACTCGTTACACTGGTTGCCCTGGGCGTGCAGATTTACTCCCTCGGCTACATGCGTGGCGACCCTCGCTTTGGCTGGTACTTCGCCGTGCACGCGCTGTTCGCAGCCAGCATGCTCACCCTGGTCATTGCTGACAACCTGCTGCTCCTCTACGCCGTTTGGGAGCTGGTGGGGCTCTGCTCCTACCTGCTGATTGGCTTCTGGTACGAGCGCCGCTCCGCTGCCGAGGCTGCCAAGAAGGCGTTTATTACCACACGCATCGGTGATGTTGGTCTGCTCATTGGCATCCTATTGTTGTTCATGAACACCGGCACCTTTGATATTTCGGAGACCATCCGCATGGTCACTGACCCGTTGCCTGGTGAAGCAATCAGCAACACCGTACTGGTGGCCTCTGCGCTGCTTATTTTCCTGGGCGCCATGGGCAAATCAGCCCAGTTCCCGTTGCACGTCTGGTTGCCAGACGCTATGGAAGGCCCCACGCCGGTCAGCGCCCTCATCCACGCTGCCACCATGGTCATTGCGGGCGTCTTCTTAATTGGGCGGCTCTTCCCGCTCTACGAGGCGGTGCCTAATGTCCAGATCGTTATCGCAATCATTGGATTAACCACAGCCATGGTTGGCGCAAGCCTTGCGCTGGTCACGACGGACCTCAAGCGCATACTTGCGTACTCCACTATCAGCCACCTGGGCTTCATGATGCTGGCCCTGGGCGCTGGAGGGCTCACCGCGGCCATATTCCACCTCATCGCCCACGGTGTGGCCAAAGCGCTGCTGTTCCTTGGCGCAGGCTCCATCATGCACGCCATGAAGGATGAGACGGACATCCGTAAGATGGGTGGGCTGCTCCAAAAGATGCCTATAACCGCCGTCACCTTCATCATTGGCGCCTTGGCCCTGGCGGGCATTCCGCCTCTGAGCGGTTTCTTCAGCAAGGATGAACTTCTTGTTGCCGTCAGCGATGGCCTGAATCCAATATTCCTTATTCTCCTCTTGGTCACGTCCGTAATCAGCGCCCTGTACATGGCCCGGGCCGTCAGGCTAGTGTTCTTCGGTCAGCAGACAGAGGAGAGCAGGCACGCCCACGAGTCACCTATCCAAATGACTGGGCCTTTGGTGGTCTTTGCCGCCATCACTCTTGTTCTCGGCTTCACAGCATTGGACCTGAGCGACAACTTCGGCGGCTTTGGTGCGTTCGTCTATGACCACGCGCCACACCCCTTTGAATTCAACCCGCTGCTGGCCTTTGGCGGCATCGTTCTAGCGGCTGGTGGGTTTCTTGTTGGTTGGTTACTGTACGCAGGTCCTCCGGCAACGGTGGAATCTCTGCGGACGCGCTTCGCTGGCATCCACCGTCTCTTGGAGCACAAGCTCTATATAGACGAAGGCTACCAGTGGGCCATAGACAACGTGGCGCTGCGGACAGCCCGGTTCATAGCGCTCTTTGACCGCCGTGTCATCAACGATGGCGCAGTCAACGGTTCAGGCAACGCTGTGTACCAGGCGGGCCTCAAGCTGCGATACCACGTCACCGGAAAGCTCTACAACTACGGCGCTGGAATGGTCTTGGGTGCCATGGTAATCGTCATTCTCCTCTGGGTCCAACCCTTCTAGTGACAACTTGAACTACTTTGAGCGCCACATCCTAGAGACCCTGATATACCTGCCCATGCTGGCGGCATTGGTCATCATGTTGCTGCCACGCCAGCGACAGGACTTGGTCCGCCAAACGGCGGTGCTTTCAAGCGCCTTGCTCTTACTTGGCTCTCTTTACGTATTCTTTGCCTTTGATCATTCAGCCGGAGCAGCACCGTTCCAAATGGAGCGAGCGTATCCCTGGATGGAGCAGTTGGGCATCAGTGTCCGCCTTGCAGTGGACGGCATTGCCGTACCCATGGTGCTGCTGACGGGCATAGTGGCCTTCACCGGCTCCATCATCTCCTGGCGTATAGACAAGGAAAACAAGAATTTCTTTGTCCTCTTTTTCCTGTTAGTGGCAGGGGTCTACGGCACCTTTGTGTCAGTGGACCTCTTCTTTTTCTTCTTCTTCTATGAGCTGGCCGTGGTGCCTATGTACCTGCTCATTAGCGTATGGGGCAGCAGCAGCACATTCCCCACCTTCCAGCGCAGCAAAGAGTATTCCGCTATGAAGCTCACGCTCTACCTGGTAGCGGGAAGCGTGCTTGTATGGGTGGGCATCATTGCCATCTACATCACCGCAGGCGCTGGCAGCTTTGACATCAGGGTGCTGCAAGAGGCCGCTAGGTCAGGCGCACTGGACGGCAACTTCCAGCGCGTCATCTTCCCGCTCATCATGATTGGCTTTGGAGCGCTGGCGGGGCTCTGGCCCTTCCACACGTGGTCACCTGACGGTCACGTGGCCGCGCCCACCGCCGTTAGCATGTTGCACGCAGGCGTTTTGATGAAGCTGGGCGCTTTTGGCATCATCCGCGTGGGTCTGACCATCCTGCCTTCAGGAGCGGAGGACTGGGCACTGGTGCTCTTCATACTGGCCACCGTCAACGTTTTGTACGGTGCTTTTTCAGCCATGGGCCAGCAGGACTTGAAGTACGTCATTGGCTACTCCAGTGTCAGCCACATGGGTTACGTCCTCATGGGCATAGCAACGTTGGAACACCTTGGCGTGGCTGGCGCAACCCTCCAAATGTTCTCTCACGGCGTCATGACGGCCCTCTTCTTCGCAGTCGTCGGCGCTATTTACGACCGAGCCCACGTCCGCGATATTGGTGTGTTGAATGGGCTGGCCAAGCGCATGCGGTGGACCTCGGTATTCTTCGTCATTGCAGGGCTCACTTCACTTGGGCTACCGGGGACGAGTGGCTTCATTGCTGAAGTGCTGGTCTTCATGGGCGCGTTCCGCACGGAACCAATACTGGCCGTACTTGGGGTCATTGGTGCAGGAGTGACTGCTGTTTACATCCTGCGCTTGATAGCTAAAGTCTTCTTCGGCCCAATGGACAAGCAGTGGGAGCATCTTCCCGACTTAACTAAAAAAGAGGGGTTCGCCGCAGCGGTGCTCGTTGTGCCAATCCTTTTCGTAGGTGTCTACCCGCAGCCCTTCCTGCGGATCATTGATTCTGGAGTGGCCTTGCTCCTGAGTGGGTTCTAGGTGCGATAGCAAATGCAGACCAACTTCACATTACTACTCCCTGAGTTCCTGATAGCCGGGCTGGGCTTCCTTGTCCTGGGAGTAGACCTGTTCCTGCCAACGGAGCGGAAGAACCGGATCACGGCCACCATCGCCGCAGTGGGGATGGCAGCCATCTTCATCTTCAGTTTCATTTTCCTGTGGGATAGGCAGGACCGGCTCTACGACGGCATCTACATGGTGGACAGGTACGCCTTGATCTTCAAAGGCCTCTTCCTAGCCATAGGCGTTCTCGTCGTACTCATGTCGGTCGAGTACGTAGGCAAGAAGATGCGACACCCCGGCGAGTATTACGCGCTCATCGTCTTTTCAGTACTGGGCGCAGTCATGATGGCTGCCTCAGGAGAGTTGTTGACCGCATACATCTCCCTGGAGCTCTTAAGCTTTAGCCTCTACATCCTTGTCTCTATGGCAAGAGGCGACAAGCGGTCTGCTGAGGCAGGCACCAAGTACATCATCCTTGGCGCACTCTCTTCAGCCATTCTCCTGTACGGCATCAGCATTCTCTATACCACCATGGAAACAACCGACTTCCGGTTTATGGCGGCAACGCTATCCGTGAACTTCAAACCCTCCGTGATTGTTGGACTCTCCATGGTGCTTGCCGGGTTCGGCTTCAAAGCGGCCATGGTCCCCTTTCATATGTGGGCTCCTGACGTTTATGAAGGCGCGCCCACGCCTATCACGGCGCACCTGGCAGTGCTCTCCAAGGCCGCCATATTTGCGCTCATCCTGCGCTTCTTTGCTGAGACCCTCTTCTTATCGCTCGATCAATGGCAGATAACCATGGCCATCTTCGCGGCGTTGACCATGACCGTCGGTAACCTGGTTGCGCTGGCCCAGCGGAACATCAAACGACTGTTGGCGTACTCCAGCATCGGCCAGGTGGGGTTTCTGCTCGTCGGCGTAGTCGCCCTTAACGCGACCGCCTCTAATGCCATCATCTTGCATCTCGTGGGCTACAGCTTCACCACCCTAGCGGTATTCATGGTGGTCATCGCCGTGGAGAACCATACTGGTAAAGAAGAGATCACAGACATGGCTGGACTGGCCAGTCGCTCCCCTCTAAGCGCTATGGTGATGACGGCAGCATTGTTCTCGCTGGCCGGCCTGCCCATCTTTGCGGGCTTCATCACCAAGTTCTACCTGTTCACCGCCGCTGCTGAGGCTGACCTTCTCTGGCTGGTGGGGCTAGCCGTGCTCAACAGCGTTATCTCCCTGTACTACTACCTCAACATTGTGCGGCAGATGTACATTGAGGTGCCTGCAGACGCCTCGCCTATGCGCGTCCCTCGTCTAACTAGGGCCCTCCTGCTGGTCACGTTCGCTGGCACAGTCCTCGTGGGCATCTACCCCGGCCCGCTGGTGGACATCATAGACACCGCCACCAGTGCACTTGGCCCTTTCCGCTAGCAATTAACCTTCTCCAACCGGCGTAGCGGCCTACTCTCTGCGGTGCTAGAATACCGCCCCGCGAGACTTTTGCCCGGCCCAGCGCACCATGCCTGGTGCCCAGTGAGCAACCGTGACCACCCCAAGCTCCGCCCAACCTCCTGCCCCTGACGGCTACACCGCCCCGTTGATCATCTCAGTCATTGGCGGAGGCAGCCCGTCTCCCCGCGCCATGGAGCTTGCTGAAGCTGTGGGCCGTGAACTGGCCCAACGTGGGGCAATGGTCGTATGCGGTGGGTTGTTTGGCGTCATGGAGGCCGTCTGTAAGGGTGCAAAGTCAGCGGGCGGCACCACCATCGGCATCATGCCCGGTAATTCGCCCTATGAAGGCAACCGCTACATCGACATCCCAATATGCACAGGCATCAGCTACGCGCGGAACGTCATTGTCGTGAAGACAGGACGGGCAGTCATCGCCGTGGACGGCGCCTTCGGGACACTCTCGGAGATAGGGCACGCGCTGGGAGATGGCATTCCGGTCATTGGCCTGGAAACCTGGGACCTCTCTAAAGACGGGGAGATGGAGTCTTCCATCATCCGTGCCAGCACGCCGGAAGAGGCAGCCGTACTAGCTATTGAAGCTGCGCATCATCGTGACCGATTGGAAAGAGAGCATTTGCACTGATGCGCACGCAGACGCACTGACGTATGCTTGCCTTGTCCGGCTCGTACTTTGGAGTGCGTCCTAGCCACCATGAGTGATAGGTAGTGCTCCACCGCTAACAATCATGTAGAGGGTAACTCTGTGGCCAACATCCGCTCCGTTCACGCCCGTGAGATTCTCGACTCACGCGGCCTACCAACTCTTGAAGCTGAGGTGACGCTGGAGAACGGCGCAACCGGCATCGCTGGCGTACCCTCTGGGGCCAGCACTGGCAGCCATGAAGCACTGGAGCTACGCGACGGCGACCCTAAGCGTTACGGCGGCAAGGGCGTGCTGAAGGCCGTGGAGAACATCAACAGCCTCATCAGCCTCACCCTGCTGGGCATAGACGCCTCTCTTCAGGAGGAAGTAGACCAGCGGATGCTGGACCTGGATGGCACGCCAGACAAATCAAAGCTGGGCGCCAACGCCATTCTGGGCGTGTCCTTAGCAGCAGCCAAAGCCACGGCAGCAAGTGCGGGTCTCCCGCTCTACCGGTCCATTGCGGGGAATGGCACCACCATCCTTCCCGTACCTATGTACAACATCCTCAACGGCGGCAAGCACGCTACAAACTCCACGGACTTTCAGGAGTTCATGGTGGTGCCCGCTGGTTTCGACAGCTTCAGTGACGGCCTGCAGTGCGCAGCGGAGGTCTACCAGGCGCTCAAGGACGTCATCCACAAACGCGGCCTCTCCACCAACGTGGGCGACGAAGGCGGCTTTGCACCGTCCCTGCCGTCCAACGAGGCCGCTATTGAGGTCATCATGCAGGCCATTGAAGCCGCGGGCTATAAGCCCGGCCAGCACTGCTTCCTGGCTCTGGACGTGGCGGCGGCGGAGCTGTACCAAGACGGGCACTACGTGCTGGAGCGTGAAGGCGCGACTCTCACCAGTGATGAGATGGTGGCCTTCTACCAGAAATGGATTGGCCAGTACCCCATCATCAGCATAGAGGATGGCCTGGATGAGGACGACTGGGCTGGCTGGGCCAAACTCACATCGGCCATCGGCAACCGCATCCAACTGGTTGGTGATGACCTGCTCACCACCAGCACGGAGCGCATCTCCAGGGGCATTGCTGAAGGCTCGTGCAACTCAGTACTGGTCAAGCTGAACCAGATAGGCTCGCTCACGGAAACGCTTGCGGCGGTGCGTATGGCGCAGGGTGCGGGCTGGACAGCGGTTATCAGCCACCGCTCCGGTGAGACTGAGGACACCACCATTGCGGACCTGGCCGTGGCCACCGGCGCGGGCCAGATAAAGACCGGGGCCCCGGCCCGGAGTGAACGTGTGGCCAAGTACAACCGCCTGCTGAAGATAGAGGAGGAGCTTGGCAGCCAGGCCCGCTATGCGGGACGCGCAGCATTTCCCAAGCTAGGCTAGAATGAGCAACGCTTGATAGCAGCAACTAACCGTCAACAGCTATACGCAGAGCATTCACGAGGAGGCGACCAATGGTGACTCGCATCGGCATTAACGGCTTCGGGCGCATAGGCAGGCAGGTTCTCCGCGCCACCCTGGAACGACACCCTGATGAGCTTGAGGTGGTGGCGGTCAACGACCTGACTGACGACCAGACCAACGCTCATCTCTTCAAATACGACACCAATTACGGCGTCTTCTCCGGAGACGTCCACGCAGCTGACGGCTACATTCATATCAATGATTCCAAGATAAAGTCCCTGGCAGAGCGGGAACCCAACAAGCTCCCGTGGGGTGACCTCGGCGTTGACATTGTCATTGAGTCTACAGGCATTTTCACCAAGGCTGAGCGGGCTGCGGGCCACATTGAAGGTGGCGCAAAGAAAGTCATCATCTCCGCCCCCGCAACGGGTGAGGACGCGACTCTGGTACTAGGCGTTAATGAGGGCAACTACGATCCCGCCAAGCACCACGTTCTTTCCAACGCCTCTTGCACCACCAACTGCGTGGCCATGCTTATCAAGGTGCTCAATGACTCCTTTGGCATCAAGCACGGGCTAATGACCACCGTCCACGCCTACACCAATGACCAGCAGATCCTGGACCAGGCCCACCCTGACCTGCGCAGGGCCCGTGCCGCTGCCCAGAACATCATCCCCACCAACACCGGCGCGGCCAAAGTGGTTGGCTTGGTTATCCCTGAATTGAACGGCAAGCTGCACGGCATGGCGCTCCGAGTCCCCGTACCCACGGGCTCCATAACTGACTTTGTCGCTGATCTAAATCGTGACGTCACCGTTGATGAAGTCAACGCAGCGTACAAGGCTGCGGCTGAAGGTCATCTCAAAGGGGTGCTGGAGTACACGGAGGACCCTATTGTGAGCAGCGACATCAAGATGAACCCGCACAGCTGCATATTAGACGCCACCTCCACCATGGTCATGGGCGGCAACATGGTGAAGGTGCTTGGCTGGTATGACAATGAGTGGGGCTACTCCTGCCGCACGACAGACCTGGCTGCCTTTATAGCAAGCAAGGGTCTCTAGCGCTCACGTTTCCTCGCTTTTCAAAAGGGGCCGCTCCATGGAGCGGCCCCTTTGCTGTAAACCGTCTGCTCCTTCACTGCGTACTAGTTAATGGTGTCCCTCACATACCAGCAGGTACAATGTAGCGCGCCATGCAGCCCACAACCCCCATGCCGGAACCGTCATCGTCCAGTCTACTGACTCGGGCGCGCGTCATGGCTCTCCTCCCGTTCATCATCGTCCTCATCGCCCTGGGCCTGCGCCTTTACGGGCTGGACTGGGACCAAGGCAACTTCTACCACCCTGATGAGCGGTCCATCTATCTTCGGGTGGACTGCATGCACCGCACGCTGACGGAGGCGCCAGGCTGGCAGTCCTGCATTAACCGCGACTTCCCCGTGGACGAGCCCGGCTTTCCCTCCATCAGCACCTTCTTTGATGCAGGCAAGAGCCCCCTAAACCCTCACTGGTTCCCACTGGGCAGCATCCTGCTTTATGGCTTGCTCATCGTCCGGATGGTGCTTGGGCTCTTCATGGACTCTGTGGGCCTGCATGACATGGCAATGGCTGGGCGCACGATAGCCGCCTTTACAGACGCTGGAAGCGTCATGTTGCTCTATCTCCTGGGTCGTCGCCTCTACGGACGTGGTGTGGGCCTCCTAGCCTCCGCCCTGGGCGCATTCGCCGTGGTCAACATCCAGCTCGCCCACTTCTATCGCCCGGAACCTTTCCTGATGCTCCTAGCCTTGGCTGGCTTCTGGTACATGCTCAACGTCATTGAGCGTGGTCGTTGGCGTGACCATCTTGGGCTGGGCGTGGCTATTGGCCTCAGCTTTGCCGTAAAGGCCAGCAGCATTCCGCTTCTCCCTCCCTTGGCTATCACCTACGGCCTGATCATGTGGCGTACATATGCAGCCAACAAAGGCGCTGGGTTCATGGCCGCCAACCTCCCCATCCTGGCTCGCAGCCTGAGTGCTGGGGCCGTGGCCCTGGCCGTCTTCACCATCACCCAGCCTTATGCCTTCTTGGACATCTACAAGTTTATTGGGGATATCGTGTGGGAAGGCGGCGTTGCCAGAGATGCAGGGCGGGTGCCGTACACCATCCAATACATGGGTGCGCCACGCGGTTGGTATGAGATACGCCAAACGGCAGTATGGGGGCTGGGACTGCCCTTGGGGATTGTTGCATGGACGGGGCTTGCCTTGACCATGTGGCGGTCCCGTCGTAGCCGCATCACCGGCGATCTGCTTTTCCTGGCATGGGTAATCCCCTCTCTGCTCCTTGTGTTCACATTCGAGGTCAAGTTTCTGCGATACGTCGCCCCGGTGCTGCCTGTCATGGTGCTTTTGGGGAGTCGCTGGCTTATTGCGGCTTACCATCAAAGTGTTTCTGGACACTGGTTGCTTCGACCAAAAGCTGTCATGGTCGTCATCGCCTTCGTCGTCGCGGCAACGGGGTTCTACGCCCTGGCCTTCACTGCCAGCTATGCAACGGACCACCCTGGGGTCCAGGCCTCCAATTGGGTCAAAGAGACCATTCCCCAAGGCACCGATATTG
>CAVOAJ010000039.1:0-10853 GCA_963693605.1 Dehalococcoidia bacterium
AGAAGCGTCCAGTTCCAAGGCCCGTAGAGGGACGAGGAATGCCATGGTGGTAGCAAAGGAGAACCCGTAAGCCCCGGATGCATAGGCTACGAGCATCCGGAAGGGACGCACCTGCTGGACTTGAGCTGGCCCTTGCGCCATTAATGGACCCTGCCGCGGGCGGTGATGTCCCAGACGTCTTCAACCTTGCCGTTCCGTACCACAATGTACTGGTCCCAGCGGTTCACCATCATGTCTTCCTGTGCGGGGAGCAGCGTGTAACGATCACCGGCTTTTACAGTGACCCCTTCGTCAAACTCTAAGAACGTCTGCTCATAGGTCAGGCGTGTGACGCGCACACCTGCGGGCGCCTCTATAGTTGGCAGCCCCTTGGCTGAGGCCATTGCCTCTATGGACACGTCGCCGGTGGCAAAACCTGGCCTTGGGATGCTGGTCACGGTACCCAGTACCTTGGCGGCAATGCGGAAGTCGGTCATATATGCGTAGCTCGTGTCCAGCAGCACGTAAGAGCCAGCCTGGACCTCCGTCACGCCCTGCACTGTGGGCGCAACGTCATAGCTCCACGTCTCACCGGTGGACACCGTCTCCACCGGCAGGCCAGCGCGCTCTATGGCTGCTTTCACGTCCAGCACCACCTGCATGTCCGCCCTGCCCTTGGTGAAGCGAGCCTCCCTGTCCGGCGCACCGTCGATTATCTGGTGGCTCATGATTCCCTGGAAGCGGAGCCCCGGCAGGTTGTTGATGTGCTGCGCAAGCGTAACGGCGTCGCCTGCAACGCGGGTGCCTGCACGTCCCATAGAAGTGTTGACCTCTATGAGCACGCCTATCTCTGCGCCCGCTGCTACGGCTGCTGCTGACAAGTCGCTGGCGTTCTGCGAGTCGTCGCAGCCCACCAACATCTCGGCGCGGAGCGCCAGAGAGGCTAGCCGCGCCAGCTTGTCACGCCCCACCACCTGGTTGGCTATGAGCACGTTGGGGATGCCCGCCTGCACCATCACCTCGGCCTCGGAGACTTTGGCCGCGCAGACGCCGCCCACGGTGCCACCTGCCCTGAGTTGCATGTGGGCAATCTGTGGCGACTTGTGATTTTTCACATGGGGCCGGACCTTGCAATCAGCATCCTGATAGAGCCGGGCTATGACCCCTATGTTGTGCTCAAGGGCGTCTAGGTCAAGGATGAGACACGGCGTCTCCAGTTCCTCGATTGGCGTTCCTGTGGCTGGTCTATAGGGTTTTGGCATGAAACTTGCTCGCTTTTCTCTCGTTCGGCCAAACCGGCCTGTCCACAAATTACTAGTCGTACAACCCTCGAGCTGATATCTCCCAGACTGCCTCCAGCACCCCGTCCCGCGCCGCGAAGATGTAGTCGTGTAGTGCCGTGCTCGTGTTCAGATCAGCTATTAGCAGCCAAACAGCGTCCCCCACCTGGAAGTCCTTGATGGCGTCCCCTTCCAAGTCCAAGATGCCGTGTTCCGCGTTCAGGCCCGCTACCGTGGCATCAGTGCGTCCGTCCACCTTGGGCATTCCCATGTCACGACTTATCGCCTTCTGGCCTGCGTTCACAATAGCCCTGCCTGATTCCGGTCTGCTGATCACCGTACTGAGCACTCTGGCACCCGGTATGAGGTCGGGGCAATGGGGCCAGTGGCGGTGGTCTATAAGCGGGTACGCGCCAGAGCGTACCTCGGTCACACCGGCCATGGAGGCAATCACGTGGGCGTCGTGGGTGTGGTTGCCTGCGCTCACCACCGCCACGTCTAGCCCCGCACGTTCCGCCATCTCCCGCGTGTCCAGCATCTTCTGGACGTTGGCCTTGTCCCTGACAATCATCTCGTCCGGCGACCCTTCGCTGATGGGGCCGCCAACCGTCGTGAACCCTTCGAAGCGTAGCCCAGGCGCGGCGGAGACTTGTTGGGCCAAAGCTACGGAGGGGGCTCCAGCCTCAGCGCCACCTCTGGGTGGATAGGTGTTTATGTCAACTAAAACATCAAACGTCACACTGTTGGCCACAGCAGCCTGGGAGAGAATATCTATACCGGGGGCAGAGTCCACAGGCAGGCTGAGCTTCACGGTGTGAGTCAGTGCGCACAGCCGCCGGAGCTTGGATGGACTCACCACCGGACTGCTGAGCGTAATGTCGGTAAAGCCGTGTTGTGCAAACAGCTCGGCCTCGCTCACGTTGATCACCGCAATCCCGCCAGCGTTGCCTGGCACGGAAAGCTGTAGGTGCGCTATGGCAGGTGTCTTGTGCGCGTGGACGTGAGGCCGCATCTTCACCGGGATGTCCCTGAAAAAGCCGTGTACCGCCTCCAGGTTGTGTTCCAAGGCGGAGATGTCCACCACCAGTGATGGCGTGTCCAACTCCTCTATCGGCGTTCCTATGGGCTTGAAAATGGGACGCTGCACAGTGTGTACTCTCGATTGGGCTGTGATTGATGGGGCCTGCCAGGAGCGGGACGCATTATAGGCTATTCATGACCGCGCTCGCTAAATCAGTCTACGAGATACTTTTATTTGCCGTATGCTTATGTTCGTACATTACTAGCGACTGAAAGGTTCATGGGAAGCCGATGGCCGAAGAGCACGAAATAAGCACTGAAGAACTCAGAGAGCGAATCCAGGCCCTAGTGGAAGACCAGGACTTTGCTCTGGCAAGTGAGGTCTTTAAAGAGCTGCACCCGGCGGACCAGGGTGATGTGCTAGCGGACGTTGGGCATGAGGCCCAACAGGCGTTGCTGGCAACCCTAACGCCTCAGGAGACGGGCCAGGTCATAGAGCAACTGGAGCCAGCGGAGGCGGCAGGGCTCTATGAAAAGGCGGGCGCTGCGGAGCTGGCCTTGGTATTGGATGAGGTCAGCGCTGACGTGGCGGCGGACGTCCTCAAGCAGTTGTCGCCGGAATTTGCGCAACGGGCCTTTGACGCCATGCTTGAGTCCAAAGATGTTGCTTCGCTACTAGCCTATCCAGATGACACCGCGGGCGGCGTCATGACCACGGAGGTCCTTTCCGTAGGGGAGGACCTGACCGCCGCTGCCGCACTTGACGTGCTGCGTGTAAATGAGACACAGGCTGAACGTGTAGGGGCCATCTTTGTGGTGGGAGAGGGTGGCCGACTCACCGGAAACCTCCGAGTAGTGCGGCTTGCGCTCGCTCGTCAGAATGCCGTCGTACGAGACATCATGACTACTGACATCATTTCCGTCCCGGCGGAGATGGACCAGGAAGAGTGCGCTTGGATAATTGAGCGATATGACTTGGCGGAACTTCCGGTGGTGGATGAGGCTGGACGGCTCATTGGCGTGTTCTTGGCGGAGGACGCCGCAGACGTTGCCCAAGAAGAGGCCACAGAAGACATGTACCGCATAGCCGGACTGGGTGGTGAACGTGTCAGGGGCGCTCTCAGTGCTTCCGTGCGCAGCCGCTTCCCCTGGCTTGCGGTGAACCTTGCCACCACCTTTCTGGCGGCGTTGGTTATTAGCTTATTCGAGTCCACCATTGTTAAGGTTGTGGCCTTGGCAGTTTTCCTGCCGGTGGTTGCCGGACAGGGCGGTATTGCGGGTACACAGACCCTTACGCTGGTGGTCAGGAGCATGGCTCTTGGTGAGGTGTCCGGCCGGAGAGGGCGGCGCCTCCTCATACGAGAGGTTGCGCTTGGTCTGATCCATGGTCTGCTGCTGGGCATTGCCGTTGGGATAGTGGCCTTTATTTGGAAGGGTAACTTCTACCTGGGACTCATATTGGGGATAGCCATGTTGGGCAATATGATCATAGCCGGCGTCATGGGCGCGGGCGCGCCACTGTTGCTCCGTCGTATGGGGTTAGACCCGGCTGTGGCGGCGGCGGTCGTGGTCACCACCATCACTGACGTGGTTGGCTTCTTGCTGTTCCTCGGTTTGGCCGCAGCGCTGGTGAAAGTGCTTGTTTGACGCCGTTCTAAACGTTGATTTCATAAGGACGTGGTCTGAATGGATTGGATAGGCCTTGGCCTGGCTAGTACCTTGCTGTTTTCGCTGGTCACCGTGCTTGATAGGCAGCTTCTGGTGAAATATTTCCCTGTTGCTTCCTCCATGAGCTTCCTGGTGGGCTTCATACAGTTTGGGGTGGCAGGGATAACCCTGGCAGTGGTGCTGCCGGTGATTGGCGTGCCGGAGAGAGGCCCTGCGGGGATTGCCCTACTCAGCGGGATTGTCTGGGCCATAGGCCTGATGAGCTTCTTCAAGGGATTGCAGATGGAGGAGGTCTCACGGGCCACGCCGGTTGCCCAGACCTACCCTATCTTCACCAGCATCCTGGCTGTCATTTTCCTGGGTGAGGTGATGAGCCCCCTTCAGTGGGTGGCAGTGCTCGTGGTGGTGGCCGGAGCGGGGCTGGTCTCCTTCCGGCGCGTTCCGGGCGTCCATGGATTCATCAACCCCAAGGCCCTTGCCATTCTAATCTTCGGCAGCATGATGATTGGCACCGCTTTCGTGGTGGGCAAAGTCGCTCTGGATGAGGTCGACGTGTGGACCATGAGCGGCTTCCGGTCCATTGGCATGGGTATAGGACTGGTAACCCTGAACTACCGGAGCGGGACCGTTCGGCAAGTGCGTGCTGCATTCAAGGGCCTTGCTGGCCCTAGGATGCTGATCATCACAGAAGGCGTCTTGGCTCCCATCGCGCTGGTGATTTTGGCTGCTTCTATTTCCCGTGGCCCTGTGTCCTTAGTCAGCGCAGTCGCCGCGACTCGTCCACTCTTTGTCCTCATCCTTGCCTCTGTGCTGAGCACTCGTGCGTGGAACGTCATGGGTGAGCCCTTGGACAGAGGCACCCTCACGCTGAAGGTGGCCTCCACTGTCTTGATGGTGGGTGGTGTGGTGGCCCTAGGGTTGGTATAAGCCAGCGCGTCACCATTGACCGCCATTTGACGCCCCACTACGATACGTGCTCCTGCCTAGGAGGTTGGCGCATTGACCATTACTCCAGAATCTCTTACAGCGTACGTTGACCCTGCCCGCATTCAGAGAGACTGGGAGGCGCTAGCCGCCTTCACCGCTCCTGAGCTTCCCTACACCCGGAAAGCTTTCTCCACCCCTTATAAAGAGGCCCGTGAGTGGCTTGCTGAGCGCATGCGCGATGCGGGCTTGCAGGTCCGTGTGGACGCCGCTAGCAACCTCATTGGCAGGCTTCCTGGCGAACGTGACGATGGCCCCGTGCTAATGGCCGGCTCTCACATAGACACCGTTGAGGCTGGTGGCCGGTTTGATGGGATTGTGGGCGTTTTGGGTGCACTGGAGGCTGCCCGTGCGCTTCAGGAGGCTGGCATTGTCCTGCGACACCCTTTGGAGATTGTCGACTTCACATGTGAGGAGCCGACCCTCACGGGCATGTCGCCACTTGGTAGCCGAATCATGGCTGGAGAACTAACTTCCAAAGACCTCGTTGGCGTTCTGACGCCGTTGGATGAGTCCTTGGCGGACGCCATCAACGCGCTTGGCGGTGATAGCACTCATGTGGAGCACGCCCGGCTTGCGGCTGGCGACATTGCGGCTTACCTGGAACTCCACATAGAGCAGGGGCCTGTTCTTGAGCGGGCCAACGTTCCCATAGGCGTGGTGACTGCAATCGCTGCCCGCTGCTCGTGCTTCGTGACATTGGATGGGCAAGCTGACCACGCAGGCGCTACGCTTATGCCCGACCGACGTGACGCCCTTGCCGGGGCGGCTGAGGTTGTGCTGGCCCTGGAGCAGATTGCCAGCGATTCTGAATTGATAGAGGAGACGGTTGGGACCGTGGGATGGATGCGGTTGTTTCCAAACATGGTCAACATCATCCCCGGCCACGTGGAATTTCGGGCTGAGGTGCGTAGTACGGACGCACGGATGTTGGAGACGGCCAAGAGTCGGCTTCAGGCCGTCGTTGAGGAGACTGCAACCCGCCGTGGCTTACAGTTCACATTGCAGTGGGAAGACATGGAGCAGCCGGTGACCATTCCAGACCGACTGCAGAGCATTTTGGTGCAAGCGTGCCAGACTCTTGGGCTGCCCTTTACGCAGCTGCCCAGCCGTGCCACTCATGATGCCGCGCGGCTTGCTAGCGTAGCCCCTGTTGGCATGCTGTTCATTCCTTGCAAGGAAGGTAAGAGTCACGTGCCTGAGGAGTGGGCGGAGCTTGACCATATTGTGCAAGGCGTTCACACACTCGCATATGCCCTCGTGCTATTAGACCAATCACTGTAACATCAGCAGCCATCGGGATAGGGATAAACAAAAGGAGAGCTTTATGGCGGACAGCAAGGCCCAATCAGTTAGCAATGTTTGGGAACGGCTGCGTGTGCCCGTGGAGCAGCTCACCACCAAGGTTGACCCTCAGAAATTGGGATTCTCTTCCACCCAGGAACTCGCCTCCCTGGAAGGCACCATAGGTCAGGAGCGGGCCTTGCGGGCGTTGGAATTTGGCCTGAATGTTGGGGCGTCCGGCTATAACGTGTTTATCGCTGGTGTGCCTGGCACAGGCCGTAATACCACCCTCTCCACCTATCTACAAAAGGCGGCCATCGGCAGACCCGTTCCTGATGACTGGTGTTACGTCCACAATTTTGAAGACCCCCTCACTCCCTTGGCCTTACGCTTGCCAGCGGGGCTTGGCCGGGAACTCCAGCGTGACATTGCCAGCCTTGTCCATGAAGGCCGCACCAGGGTGCCTAAGCTATTTGAGAGCCAGGAGTACCGGCAGCGAGTGGAAGAGGCCATGCGTACCGTCCAGGAGCGCCAGCGAGCACTGACGCAGGAGATTGTGGCGGAAGCCAAAAGCAGAGGCGTGCGGTTGAACATAACCAACATGGGTATGGTGGCCACGCCGCTGGGCCCTGACGGCGAACCTATTGAACGAGAAGAGTTTGAGAAGCTGTCAGAGGAGGAACAAGAGCAGATTGGCAAGGCCCATGAAGAGTTACTCGCGTATGCCCAACTGCGGCTATTGGAGTTGCGTGAACTGGAGAAAGAAGCCAGTCAGATCCGTGGAGAGGTGGACCGTGAGGTGGTCCGCTATGCCTTGATGCCCTTGGTGGCGGACCTTCGCTCCAAATATGGCGAAATGCCCGATACCCTTCAGTACTTAGACCGCCTTGAAGAAGACATGCTGGAACACCTCCAGCAGTTCCGAGGTGGTGAAGAGCAGTCAGGGCCGCAAGCCGCTGCGTTCTTGCCCGCAATGCGGCCTCAGGACCCAGAAGAGCTCTGGGGCAGGTACCAGGTGAATGTACTGGTGAGCAATCACCGAGGTAACGGCGCGCCGGTTGTTATTGAGTCGACCCCTACCTACTACAACCTCTTTGGCAGAGTTGAGTACCGCTTCCGCATGGGTGTTTCAAGCACAGACCTGAGCATGGTCCAGCCGGGGGATCTGCACCGTGCCAACGGCGGATTCCTGGTTCTCCAGGCGCGTGACGTCCTCAATAATGCACTTGTATGGCAGACCCTCAAGCAGGTGCTCCGCACACGGGAGGTGCGTATTGAGAACATGGGTGAACAGTTCTCACCTATACCCACTCTCACCCTGCGGCCGCAACCCATTCCGGTAGATGTCAAAGTGGTGTTGGTGGGACACCCGCAACTCTTCCGGCTTCTTCTGTTGTACGACGAAGACTTCCACAAGCTCTTTAAGGTCAAGGCGGACTTTGACACTGAGATGGAGCTTACAAATGAAAATGTCCGTAAGTACGCCTCCTTTGTAGTTAACCGCATTCAGGAGGAGGGCTTGCGACATTTCGATAACGAGGCCATCGCCCGCCTGGCGGAGCATTCCAGCAGACTGGTGGAGGACCAGCGGAAGATGACCACTCGTTTTGCCGACGTTGCCCAACTGGTCACTGAATCTGACCACTGGGCGGGTGTCGCGGGCCATGACATGGTTGGCGCTGAGGATGTCGATACGGCCATCGCGGAGAAGGTCTATCGCTCCAACCTGCCTGAGGAACGGCTCCAAGAGTTCTACGACGAAGGCACGTTGAAGATTGACGTGGATGGCGCGGTCACGGGTCAGGTAAACGGACTTGCCGTCATAGACCTGGGTGACTACTCCTTTGGACGGCCGTCCCGGATTACCGCCCGCGTATCCTTGGGCCACGGAGAGGTCATCAACATTGATGAGGAGAGCAGGCTCAGTGGTCGCATCCACAATAAAGGGTTCAATATTCTTGTGGGCTACCTTGCGGGGAAGTACGGCTTGGACGGCCCACTTCCCATCCGGGCGAGCATTGCCTTTGAGCAAACATACGATGAAATTGACGGAGACAGCGCATCTAGCACGGAGCTATACGTGTTGCTGTCCAGCCTGGCGGACGTTCCCATACTTCAGGGCATTGCGGTTACAGGGTCAGTAAACCAGTTTGGTGATGTCCAGGCAGTGGGCGGCGTGACTCGCAAGGTGGAGGGATTTTATGAGGTATGCAAGGCGCGCGGGCTCACGGGGAAGCAAGGTGTGGCACTCCCTGCCTCCAATGTAAAGAACCTCGTCCTCAGCCAAGAAGTGGTGAACGCCGTCAAAGAGGGCCGTTTCCATATTTACGCCGTGTCCACCATTGAAGAGGGGTTAGAGGTGCTGACTGGGATTCCTGCAGGTGAGCGTCAAGAGGATGGCACGTACCCGGAGGGAACGCTCAACCACCGCGTACACGCCGCCATTGATACGCTGATGGAACGACAGCGGGCGCTGGGCCGTGATAATGGTGCTGGGGGACGTACTGAGACTGTGGTCATTGAAGCACCAAGCGCAGGTGCGCCGGAAGAAGGCAATGACAGGGACAAGCGGGAGGGCAATGGCGGCCCACCTGAATCACCGCCCGCCTAAGGAGTAGTGGGGAATGCTGGTTGTTCCCGCCACCTTTGCTACAATAGGCGCCCAAGACTAGGTCTCCTGGCGTCTGATTGCGGACGATGCGGGAGAGGCGAGAGGAAGACCACGTGGCAACGGACATGGGACAGCGCTATGTTTGCAGCAAGTGCGGTGCGGAATTCATGGTAACCAAGGGTGGTACGGGCGACGCGAAATGCTGTAGCCTGCCGCTCCAACGGAAATAAGCATGGCAAACCAACTAGGAAAACGATACGTCTGCTCCAACTGTGGAGCCACGCTGCTATGCACCAAGGCCAGTGATAGCCAAGTGCATTGCTGTGACCTGCCCATGGAACTCCTGCAGCCGCGCAACCTCCCTTCAGCGGACTGAGCGTGAAGTCACACTTCACTTGTTAGTTACCGGCTAGATGTCCCTTTCTCCTGCGGCATTCTCCCACCCGCGTATTGACCGGCGCTCCACGAACCTGTAAGTTTTCCGCGCTCCATCTTCCGGTACGACTCTTTTTATCAGCCAGCATGTGCCGGAAATGGACAAAGGGTTCACTAGCACGTCCAATGGTGACTATTGAGAAGTACGGAGCCGTTTAGGCATTTGAAGGAGGCGGGATGACCACGTACACACGGTATGGGAACGACTTTCCTTACGACTACTACATGAGAGGCGAAGGCATCCCCATCTACTCAGCCATGGGCGGAGTGGATGATGTCACCCAATTGCCACGTGGAGGCTGGGCCCGGACTGGCGGCAAGGGCACCTTCATCCAACTGGATGGCACCTTCCAGTCCCAGCGCGGTCTGTATGTGGGTGAAATCCTCGGGGGAGGCGCTATGAACCCTGAGAAACACCTGTATGAAGAAGAGATATTCATCCTTGAAGGTCGTGGGCTCACTGAAGTGTGGCAGGATGACGGAAAGAAGCTATCTTTTGAATGGGGTGAGGGCAGCGTATTTGCCATCCCCCGGAACGTATCCCACAGGCTGGTCAACGGCAGCCGTGACCCCGCCATATTCCTGGCGGTTACCACGGCCCCTGAAGTCCACAACGTCTTCAATGACCTTGATTTTGTCTACAATAGCAGCCAAAAATTCATAGACCTGTACGGGAACGAAGAGTACTTTGTGGCCTCAGACGTCAAGACAGTAGAGGGCAAATTCAACGAGGTGCAGTGGCACACCAACTTCATTCCCAGCGCCCTGAACGCTTTTGTGGATAACCTTGAGCAAAAGGTGGCTGGAGGCCAACTGACCGGCTATAGAATGGGAGAGCGCTTCCCCCATGGTCACATTTCAGAGTGGCCGGGAGGCAGATACCACAAGGCCCACTACCACGGCCCAGGAGCGGTGCTCCTAGGGCTGAGCGGCAAAGGGTACGTGAACTTGTGGCCCAGAGAGTTGGGCATGCACCCCTACAAGGACGGCCATGGTGACCAGGTCATCACGGTGGAGTGGGGTCCCAAGAGCATCTACAGCCCGCCGGACGGCTATTTCCATCAACATCTCAATACCAGCAATGAGTCCGCACGGCACATCGCGGTATATGGGGGGCAGATACCCTTGGGTGTTCACCGCATGGGTGATGAGCAATTCATCGGCTACATCCCTTTGAGTGAAGGCGGCACCCTTATACCGTATGAGGATGAAGACCCAGAGATACGGCGGTTGTTTGAGGAGCGCTGCAGGAAGAACGGTGTTGAACCCAAGATGCCTCCTGTCACCTACAGAAGCTAATGGGTTACCGGCTACGCCCGTGAATAATGGCCTGGCCTGCGGCTTATGCCCGGGCCAGGCCAACGCACGCACCCAACGAACGGAAGGTCTCAATGCACGACGACCCGCTTGGCCATTACCATGGTGATGATCCCAACGCAATCCTTATAATGCCCAGCCCTGATTGGCTAAACCTGATTAGCGTTGGCATAGACATTGGTTCTTCCACCTCTCACCTTACTTTCTCCAAGCTGGTGCTTCACCGGCAAGGGATGCGCATGACCAGTCGGTTTGAGGTGGTTGAGCGCCAGGTT
>CAVOAJ010000040.1:0-10813 GCA_963693605.1 Dehalococcoidia bacterium
GGTCTACTGCAACCCACAGGTGGCAAGCTTGGGCCTCACTGAGCAACAGGCCAAGGCGCAAGGCCTCAACTACAAGGTAGGTAAGTTCCCGCTGATAGCCAACGGCAAAGCTCTGGCCTTGGATGAATATGAGGGCATGGCAAAGTTGATCATAGACGCGGGTACGGGAGAGATTTTGGGCGGCCACCTACTTGGCCCTGAAGTAACGGAAATGTTGGGTGAGCTGAGCCTTGCCCGGGTGCTTGAAGGCACCAACTTAGAAGTGGGCGCGGTGGTAAACGCTCACCCAACAGTATCGGAAGTCATAAAGGAAGCGGCCCTGGCCGCAGACGGCAAGGCTATTCACATTTAGCCCTGCCGCATAGAGAGAAAGGGTGCTCATGAAAGTAGCCCAAGAGTTAACGAAAGAAGAGATGGTGGACCTGTACCGGAAGATGCAGCTCATTCGGGTGTTTGAAGAACAGGCCGGTTCTCAGTACATGCGAGGCAAAATCCGCGGGTTCCTTCACCTCTATATAGGTGAGGAGGCCATAGCAGCGGGTGCTATCTCAGCGCTGGGGCCTGACGACTATGTAATCACCCACTACAGGGACCACGGCCACGCCATGGCCCGGGGAATGGACCCCAAGATTGCCATGGCGGAGCTCTTTGGCAGAGCCACGGGCTCCAGCAAAGGCAAGGGTGGCTCCATGCACCTGTTTGACGCCAGCATCAACTTCATGGGTGGGTATGCCATCGTTGGCGGACAGCTTCCCATAGCCACAGGGCTCGCTCTGGCGGAGCAGTACAAAGGCACAAACAACATTGTCCTCTGTTTCTTGGGCGACGGCGCCCTGAACGAGGGCGAGTTCCATGAGGCCATGAACATTGCCGCCATATGGCATCTTCCGGTTATCTTCTTCTGCGAGAACAACCTCTACGGCATGGGCTCCCCTGTCGGAGACGTATTCGCCGTGAAGGAAATCTACCGCATGGCAGAGGCGTATGAGATGCCGGGCAAGCGCGTTGACGGCATGGACGTGCTGGCAGTGCGTGAAGCCATGACGGAGGTGGTGGACTGGGTGCGCAGCGGCAACGGGCCATACTTCGTGGAGGGCATGTGCTATCGCTTCCGCGGTCACTCCATGGCTGATCCCAGTGAGTACCGTCACAAGGATGAAGAGAATTACTGGAAGACCAAGGACCCCATCACCACCCTGCGACGCAAGCTCATTGGGGACCAGATAGTGGCGGAGGCCGACTTGAACGACATTGACAGCGAAGTGGAAGCGCTTATCGACGAGGCTGTCCAATTCGCTGATGAGAGCCCGGAACCGGATTTGAGCACACTCTACGACGACATCCTGGGCTAGGCGCAGAGAGGACTGAGGACAATGGCAGAAATCACGTACAGAGAAGCGTTGAGCCACGGCCTGAAAGAGGCCATGGACACTGATGACCGTGTGTTCATCATGGGTGAGGACATTGGCGCATACGGCGGCGCGTATGCCGTGACCAAGGGGTTCCTAGAACACTACGGCCCCAAGCGCATCATGGACACTCCCATAGCTGAATCTGGGTTCACGGGCGCGGGCATTGGGGCTGCCATGGCCGGCCTACGACCTGTGGTTGAATTGATGACCCTCAACTTCAGCCTGCTGGCCATGGACCAAATAGTGAACCATGCAGCCAAGATTCGATACATGTCAGCAGGCCAGTTCACGGTGCCTCTGTTGGTACGGGCCGTAACGGGCGGTGGCGCGGGTCTGGCGGCCACGCACTCCCAGAACTTTGAGAACTGGTACGCATCTGTCCCTGGTATGACGGTGGCGGTGCCCTCCACTCCTTATGACGCTCTGGGCCTGCTGCGGGAGTCCTTCAAGCATGAAGACCCCGTTTTGCTGGCGGAACACGCCCTGCTCTACCGCCTCAAGGGTGAGGTGCCTGATGAATGGTATACGGTGCCCTTCGGCCAGGCGGACGTGAAGCGCCGTGGTTCTGATGTCACCCTGGTGGCTTACTCACGGATGGTGCACGTGGCCCTGGACGCAGCCCAAATCCTGGCCGAGCGCGGCGTTGAGGCGGAGGTCATTGACCTGCGCTCCCTACGCCCTCTGGACATGGAGACTATCTATGAATCGGTGAAAAAGACCGGTCGTGTAGCCGTGGTTGAAGAGACTTGGCGTACCGGCGGTTTCAGCGCAGAGCTTGCCTCCCAGATTCAAGAGGAGTGCTTCGACTATCTGGACGGGCCCGTGGCGCGGGTGAACGGTGAAGACGTTCCTCAGCCCTATGCAATCAACCTAGAACGTGCGTCTATTCCTGACGCGCAAAAAGTAGTGGATACGCTCGCGTCGGTGATAGGCATATAACCCGATTCGAGACTAACGGAGGCTTAGCGTGGCAACAGAAGTCGTGATGCCCCAGATGGGGTACGACATGACCGAGGGAACGGTGGTCCGGTGGGTCAAGCACGAAGGCGATGACGTCAAGCGTGGCGAGACCATAGCCGAGATTGAGACGGACAAGGCAACCATTGAGATGGAGGCCTCCGCCAGCGGCGTGCTGCGCCGTATTGTGGTGGAAGAGGGCAAGACCGTCCCCGTGGGCCAGGTCATAGGCTTCATTGGCGCAGAGGGTGAAGAGATACCGGACGTGTCAGTCACGCCAGTGCCAGCAGCACCTGCTGAGCCCGCTGCTGTGGCTGAAGAGGCCAGCTCACCAACCCCGGAGCCTGCAACCGCCCCAGCAACCGAAGCTCCCGCAGCAGCGGGAGAGCCCTTGCGGGCGTCGCCAGTGGCCCGTCGTCTTGCTGACGAGCATGGCATAAACATAAACCAAGTGCAGGGCACTGGCCCCGGAGGGCGCATCGTTAAAGATGATGTGCTGGCCTTCGTGGAGTCCGGTCCGGCTGCCACGCCAGAAGCGGCTGAACAGGAGCCCGTAGCGGAGGCTCCAGTAGAGGAGACTTCCGCAGAGGCCCCTGCCGAAAAGGCTGCGCCAGTCCAAGCCAAGGGCGCGCCTGCGCCTGTCGCCCCGGTGGCGCCAGGAGAGGCAACGCAGATACCTCTCACCAAGATGGGTCAGGCCATAGCCCGGCGCACGCAACAGACCAACCGGGACGTCCCTGCGTATTACGTATCAGTAAGCGTGGACATGACCAAGGCCATGGAGTTCCGCAAAGAGCTGAACCAATCGTTGGCAGACGCCGGTCACGTCAGCGTAAACGACCTCATCATCAAGGCATGCGCCATGGCGGTGGAGCGTTACCCCAAGTTCAACTCCATCTTTAAGGACGACCACCTTGAGGTGCCGGCCCACGTCAACATTGGCGTCGCCATAGCTCTGGAGGCAGGGCTCATTGTCCCCGCCGTCCTGGCTTGCGAAACGAAGTCTCTGGTGCAGATAGCGCGGGAGACCAAAGACCTTGGGGAACGTGCACGGTCAGGCAAATTACGCCAGGACGAGTACACCTTGGCCACCTTCAGCATCAGCAACCTGGGCATGTACCGGATAAACAGCTTCACGGCCATCATCCATGAACCTGGCACAGCCGTTGCTGCCATTGGCGCGGTTATGCCGCAGGCTGTTCCACACGGTGGCCAGGTAGTGGTGAGGGACATCATGCAGGTCACCCTCTCAGCAGACCACCGCGCCTCCAACGGCGCAGATGGCGCTGAGTTCATGGTGGAGGTCAAGCGCCTTCTGGAGACTCCTCTGCTCCTGGTGGCGTAGGGCCGTCTGCTCAGTGCCAGTCCATTCTTCCATGATGGGCCGTCCGCAGGTATCATGGGCGCACCCGTTCCAGGGAGCGTCTCCATGGCCAAAATGACCGGCGGCCAAGCCGTCGTTGAATCGCTCATCGCCCAAGGTGTCACTACTGTTTTTGGCATTGTCTCCGTCCACAATCTGCACATCTTTGATGCCTTGCGGGATGCGACGGAGCAGGGCCGCATCCGGTTCATTGGCGGACGGCATGAGCATGCCCTGGTCTGCATGGCTGACGGCTACGCCAGAGCCACCGGCACCCCCGGCGTACTCATTACCAGCAGTGGGCCTGGCGCAGCAGACTCCGTGGGCGCTCTCGGTGAGTCCTACCATTCCTCAGTCCCTGTCCTTGAGATCACCACTGACATAGAGCACGACCTCGTCAATAAAGGGCACGGCTCTACCCACGAACCGAAGGACCAGCTTGGCATGTTTTCCTCTGTCAGCGGCTGGCAGTCAATGGCAGAGAGCGTGGCGGACGTGCCGAACCAGATTGCAGGCGCTATGGAGCACCTCAAAACGCAGCACCCACGCCCCGCTGTGGTGGTTATACCGACTGACCTCCTTGGCGAGTCAGCGGACGTTGAAATTATCCCAGCCAGGGAACTGCCAAAGGCCAAAGCGGAACAAGCCAGTGTGACTAGGGCCGCTGAGTTGCTGGCATCCGCCAAGAATCTGGTTCTCTGGGGCGGCAAGGGCGTCATGACGAGTGGCGCGTCCGCCGAGTTGGTGGAACTAGCTGAGCTATTGGGCGCGCCCGTGGTCACCGGTGACGGCGGCAAGGGTGCCATTCCAGAGGACCATCCTCTGGCCTTGGGCTCATCCCTAGGCGGACGGCTATGGGGCAAGAACCCTCTACACGAATATATTGCCAACTGTGACGTAGCCCTGGTGGCGGGCGGCAGTCTGCCCTACCGCTCCACGACGGGCGTGGGCCTCAAGCTGCCCAAGCAACTCATTCAAATTGACATAGACCCCGCCATGTTTGGGCGCAACTACCCGGTGGAAGTGGGACTTGCTGGAGATGCAAAGGCGGTGCTACGTCAGTTGCTGGACGCGCTGAGCAATAGAGAACCATCGTCAAGCAGCGGCCATGCGGAGGCTATGGACCTGCGCTTGAAGTCACAGGCGTCGGTGCGAGAGCAGTTCCCCAACGAGTTGCACATGTGGGAGGCCATACGAGGCATCCTCCCTCGCGATGCAACCATCGTCTTTGACTCCACAATGCCCGTCTACTGTGCGGAGCGCTGCTTTCCCGCCTACGAACCGCTGACGTATCACCTACCCCACGGTTGGGTGAGCGTTGGCTATGGCTTCGCGGCCAGCCTTGGCATGAAAGCCGCCCTGCCCAACCGCCCCGTGGTCTGCGTTACGGGAGACGGCGGCTTCCAATACAACATGCAGGAGCTTGGAACGGCGGTCCAGTACGGATTGGCCCCCGTGGTGCTCATCTTCAACGACAACGCCTGGGGTTCTCTCAAGTTCCACCAGGACCAGTCCATGGGGGGCAGGAACTTCGGCGTCCACCTGGAGAACCCGGACTTCCGCAAGCTTGCTGAGGCCTACGCCGTGGATGCAGTCCGCGTCGACAACCTTGATCAGCTCCTCTGGGAGTTGCAGCGCGCCCTCAACGGCGACCGTATTCAGATTATTGAAGTCGTTATTCCCAACGGCCTGTCCAACTTCCGCTAGTCAAAATCTCATAGGAGACACGCATGGCAAAGGCCACGGCCTACCCCCTCCGCACATACCCCTTCAACCAGCAAAAACTCACGGAGGAAGAGATTGCCGTCATCTTCGCGATGACCTCTCGCAGGCCGGAGCCTTTCGACGAGATCCAAAAGTTGGTGACGGCGGAGAAAGCAGCGGACTTCCACGAACGATGGGTGTTGAACTACGGACACGCATCGGTGGCTGAGCACGCCATCATCCACATGGCCGTGGAGAACCTCTCCCGGCTGGCGGCTGACACCCTGGAGGACAATCGACTGGCCTCTTACACGGAGAAGTCCAGTCGCTATCAGATCTTACCTCAGGACTACTTCCACGTACCTCAAGAGCTTGAAGGCACCCCTCTGTATGAGACGTATGTAACCGCCTGCCAACGCCTCTTTGAGCTATACGGCCAGTTGGTGGACGGCATTCAGGCCCACCTGCGGACTACGCTGCCTCAAGGTGAGAATGAGCGCGACGGCACGTACAACGTCCGCCTGCGACGCGAGGCCACCGACTCTTGCAGGTTCGTCCTGCCCTCGGCCGCGCTGACCAACGTGGGCGTGACACTGAACGCCCGCAGCATGGAGCACGCCGTCCTCAAACTCCTATCGTCAGAGTTAGCCGAGGAACGCACACTGGGCGAGGAGTTGAAGCAACGTGGGCGTGAGGTAACGCCCACGCTCATCAAGTACACAGAGCCTAATGACTACCTGATGGGCACTCGTAAAGCACAGCAAGAGCTGGCCAAACCGTTCCAACAGCCCCAGGCATCAGCAGCAGAGGCCCTGCTCATTCACTACGACCCTGATGCCGAATTAAAGGTGGTGGCGGCCTTCCTCTATAAGTACGGCCACAGGCCCTATGCAGAGGTGATGCAACACGTCCGCGGCATGTCAGATGAAGAGCGTCACGCGGTCATCGATGAATCTCTGAGCCGCCTGGGCAGCCATGACACACCTGTCAGGGAGCTTGAGTCGGTGTATTACACCTTTGAGTTAACTATGGACTACGGCGCGTACCGTGAGTTCAAGCGCCACCGCATGCAGAGCTACATGCCTCAGCCATCTGGTACTGGCTTGGGATACCTCACTCCGCCGCTGATGGCAGATGCAGGGTTGGAAGCCCTCTTTGATGAGGCCATGGAGGTCTCACAGAAGGGGTTTGACGCAGTGGCCGGTGAGATGCCAGTGGTAGCCCAGTACCTGGTGACTCACGCGCACCGCCGACGGGCTATCACCACCATGAACCTGCGAGAGTGCTATCACCTCTTCAAGCTACGTACACAGCCCACCGCGCACTTCTCCATTCGGCAGGTCATGGATCAGGCTGTAGAGCAGGCACGGCAGGTGCACCCAGCACTGTTCAAGCATCTGCGCCTACGGGAGTGACCTCTCCTCAGTAAATTCCGCACAATAAAAAGAGGCCCCGCTTTGGAAGCGGGGCCTCTTAACGTTTACTCGTTTGGACTAACTAGACGGTTGCCCCTTCACGCCGACGGCGCATCAGAAGCCCACCGCTGGCCGCAAGGGCCATACCGGCAAGTAGGACACCCAGCATGACCGGGGGTACCAGTGCGTCACCAACGCCGGGGGTACCAACGTCACCCGCTAGAGGGACAAACTGTGCCATGTCCTGGCTGGAGGTGTAGGCCAGCTTGCTGCCACCTTCATCAGCGGTAGCTGTTACAGCGCCATCAGTGATGATGTCAAAGGGCCGGACATTGCCGTCACCGTCCACGTCGCGACCGTTGAGCGCCCGAGTCGCGCTTGCAATCATGTTGTTCAGGCTGATTTCAACAATGATGTTGTCCTCAGTCGCTGCCAACACCTGAAGTGCGTTGTTCCGTGTGCCTTCCGCAGAAGCGATGACGTTGTTGGCAGAGGCAATGACCACGTCTGCGTGCGCCGCAACGGTCTCGTTGTCAGGCGCGGCTTCCTTTGCAAGGGAGGCGTGAGACGCAGCATCAGCCGCGTAGTTCACAATGCCCTTGCCGTCTCCAGGGTTACCGGGACCAGCGTCGAAGTTGGCGCCAGTGGTGCCCTCAATGATGTTGATAACGTGCTGTGCGTGCTTCTGCTTGTCAGCCAAAGTGCTTGAACTCTTGGCTAGATTCGCGTGAGCCAACGCCACGCCAGCCTGCTCTAGGAGGCCCGTGGCAATACCCTTGCCGTTGGGGTTGGAGCTAAAGCCCACCACCAGATGCCCAACGTGCGCGAAGGCACCCGTCTCTACAGCATCGGAGTAAACCACCACCCCGGAAGGTGCGGTGGAGGGGTCAGGGTCAGGCTCGGCCGTGATAATAAATACTTGGTACGTTGCCAGCAAGTTCGCGCCGGCAGCGTCTGTGTGCGTGGCCTTAATCTCACCCCCTGAAGTACGGGTTAGCGTACCCACGCTGATAACGTTACCAGCAGTGTCCTTCAACCAACCTTCATATTTAGTCCCAGCCGCAGGAGCATCAACGCCCCCAAGGTCTATGACCAAGCTGTCACTCAATGCATCTGCGTCCCTGAAGCTTGCCGAGCCACTCAGCGTGACCGGCTCTTCTTGGGCGCTAACACTGAGGGAGGCGAGCATCGCCACCATGAGACCGAGAATCAAACCAACTGTAAGTGTTCGCCGAGAGAACATTCCTGTCTCCTGTTATCTTGCGCTGAAATCTCATGCACAAGGCTCCGCGCTAAAAACGCCTCTACCTTCCTATCAGCAGAAGCGCCTGAACGCAAATCACCTTGCGACGCGCCGTCAAATTTGGGCACATTAGCGGGCGGTATTATAGCCACCCTGCAACAGTTTGTACATAGCTATTTGGAACATTTCCTTAACATTCCCAAGATAGCGACGCCGTTCCCATCTTTTTCACACCTTGAGCCTGTCTCTTGCTCGTCATGGGAAAGGTGCCTAAACGCTATGAAGTTACTTGACGACCATCCAGCTCCCACCTATCATGCCGCTGCCGTTCACCTTAACACAGACGGAGCAGGGGAGCCGGGATATGCCCGGCTGAGAGGCCTTCACCGTGAAGGCGACCCTTATAACCTGACCTGGGTAATGCCAGCGGAGGAAGCGTATGACATGCATCTATATGCATGCAATGGGCCGCTCCCAGACTGGTGAGCGGCCCATTGCTTTGTTAAGGGAGGTTTCACATGTCTCTTGAATCTTGGGGGCTTCTGACAGCCGTAGTGACCATGCTTGGGTTCTCAGCGTTGGGCATTGCCTACACCCGCCGCCATCAGCCCACCGTGGAGGAGTACATCACGGCCCGGGGCAGCACTGGCAGCATCACCTCCACTGCCACCATTGTTGCCTCCATCATGGGTGCGTGGATCCTTTTCAGTCCGGCAGAAGCAGCAACGTGGGCAGGGCTGATAGCCGTCATTGGTTACGCCGTGGGGCAGGCGGTCCCCATTTTTGCATTTGCAGTCCTGGGTCCGCGCATGCGCAGGCTTATGCCACAGGGCCACTCTCTGAGCGAATTTGTATGGTTCCGCTATGGCAAGGCCGCTTACAGCATGGTCTTGGCCATCATGGTCTTCTATATGTTGGTCTTTTTGGCCGCTGAGATGGGGGCCATTGCCAGGGCAGTGAGGGCAATAACGGACACGCCGCTCATGTTTACGCTCATTCTAGTGGGCGGTTCCACCCTGGCTTACACCGTATATGGCGGCCTACGCGCTTCCATTTTCACAGACAACATTCAATTTCTCTTCATCTTTCCTTTAATCATCGTCGTGCTGGCGGTAACGTTGGCAGAGCTTGGGGGGTGGGGCGATGCATTCGACACCGTGCGTGCTGCGGACCCTAATCTCCTCTCCCTCACGTACCAACCTGGCGTAGAGTTAGGCATTTCTCTCATCATCGCCATCCTGGCGGCCAATCTCTTTCACCAGGGCTTCTGGCAGCGCGTCTACGCCGCCAAGTCAGATGCTGACGTTCGCAACGGGTTCCTGGCAGGTGGGTTACTGGTCATACCTCTCATCATTATTGGAGGGCTGTTTGGGCTCTGGGCCATTGGACAGGGAGTATCTGGGCCATATGACCCCATTGCCTTATTCAACCTGGCGCTGGAAGTCCTCCCTGGGTCAGTAGTTTTGGCGTTGATGGTACTGGCGTTGATACTGGTCATGAGCAGTATGGACACACTCCTTAACGGCATAGCCAGCATCTTCACCAGTGACCTGCCTCGAATGCGCCCGGATCTGAAGGGCCGACGCCTCCTGACCTCATCACGGCTCATCACAACGGCCTTCATCATTCCAGTCATGGTCATTGGATTCCTCTTTGATAGCGTCTTATACCTGTTCCTCATAGCAGACCTTGTATGCACGGCCGCAGTGGTGCCGGTGTTCCTGGGGCTGTACGTCCGCCGGTTCACAGGCACCATGGTTGTGGTGAGTTCAGTACTCGGCATGGCGGCTGGCGCGCTATTCTTCCCCACCAAGAGCCTCGCTGGCTGGTGGTCGTTTCAAGGGCTTACCGACGTGTGGCACATACTGGCCTCCGGTAACACCTTGGCAAGCTTTCTCGTAGCCGTGGTGGTCTCCACAACGGCGACCATTATCCTGGCCCTCTTTGCCCGCCGTGCGACAGCGGCTGAAGGCTACGATTTCGATGAACTGGCCAGCCGCGTACAACTGTTGGATGGGTAGGCCAACGCCGCTGTAATCCCTATAAAGGAGTGTCTGCATGGCGAGGATGCCTATTGCTTTGACCATAGCGGGGTCTGACTCTGGAGCAGGCGCTGGAATCCAGGCGGACCTGAAAACCTTTGCCGCCTTTCAAGTGTATGGGGCGTCCGCGCTTACCGCGGTCACGGCCCAGAACACCCTTGGCGTGACAGGGATAGAGGAGTTGAGTCCTGAGATGGTGGGCAAACAGGTGGACGCCGTTGTCTCTGACCTTGGCGTGGACGCGGTCAAGACGGGAATGCTCTCAAGCTCAGCCATCATTCGCATGGTGGCAGGCCGCCTTGAAGCGCATGCGCTCCGTAACGTAGTGGTTGACCCGGTAATGGTGGCCAAAGGCGGCGATTGTCTTCTCAGAGAGGAGGCCGTGGAGACGTTGCGTACGGAACTGCTGCCCAAGGCTCTGGTGGTGACACCAAATGCGGGAGAGGCGGAGGTCCTTTCAGGCAGTCCGGTGACGAGCCTGGAGGAAGCGAAAGCAGCCGCAAGAGTCATCGCAGGCATGGGGCCTCGCTACGTGGTAATCAAAGGTGGACACTTTGGGGATGACGCCACGGACGTTCTATTCAACGGGACCAGCTTCAGGGAATACAGCTCTCCCCGCGTGCAGACCACAAGTACCCATGGCACGGGTTGCACCTTCGCCTCAGCCATTGCAGCAA
>CAVOAJ010000041.1:0-10732 GCA_963693605.1 Dehalococcoidia bacterium
CAACGTTCTCTGCTTGGGCAGGCCCCAATCTAGGTGACCTTGAACCCGCAGTGGACAGCCTTACGGGAGCAGCGTGCAAGGACGTACCCGTCGCGGCAGCAGGGATGGCGCTCTGCCAAGACCCACGCGCCGATGTGGTCAAGCGCGTCAATGTTTATTGGACGGCAAACGCTGCCAACGGAGCTCGTAACACGGGTGCCGACGATGGAACAGGTAGGTAAGTAGATCCACACGTTAACGTGCAGCGGGATTGCTTATTGTAGCTATACCTAGCGTGTTAACGACTAGGCCAGAAGCACAACAAAAGAGGGGCGCCAATGGCGCCCCTCTTTCTTTCAAACAACTGTGGTTTAGCCCTTAAAGAAACCAATCACCATCTGGTTGACGGCACCCGACTTGTCCGTCTGCACCTGGTGATTGCCAGGGAGAACTCGCTATTCGGAACCGCCTGCCACTTCCACGCTGTGGTCACCTTCCACGCTGAGGTTAGGCAATATTCTGTCCAGGGAAGACGGGAACCACCATGCGCTGTTGCCAGCCAAATGCATGATGGCTGGCACAAGCACCATTCTCACAATGAGGGCATCAGCTAGGATTGCTATACCCAGGCCTAAGCCGAATTCCTTGATTACCCGGAAATCGACCAACATGAAGCTGAAAAACACAGAGCTCATGATAAGCGCCGCCGCAATGATGACGCGGAACGTCTTGGCCTGTCCACGCTCAACTGCCAATTTCCCGTCGCCAGTCGCCAGGTATTCCTCATGGACTCTGGTAATCAGGAAGACCTCGTAGTCCATCGAGAGACCGAACAGCACCGCGAACAACATCATTGGTAAGAAGGACTCAATGGGCCCTTGGCTGTCCACTCCCAGCAGGCTGGCCACCCAACCCAGTTGAAACACCGCCGTTACTACGCCAAACCCCACGCCCACAGACAGCGCTATCATCAACGCCGCTTTGATGGGAACGATGATTGACCTAAACACCACGGCCAGCAAGACAATGCTAACCGCCAGCACTGCGGGTATGAAAATTACCAAGCCGGAGCTCATCTTCTCCGCTATGTCGATGAACACCGCTGTTAGCCCACCGACGTAACCCTGCGCTCCTGACCCGACCAGCGCCTGGGGCAGAAACTCACGTAGCCGGTCCACAAGCTCTCCGGTTGCTTCATCCTGCGGAGCAGAGGATGGTATGACGGTCATGATGGCCGCCGTCTGCTCTGAATTGAAATAGGGCGGCGATACGAATGCAACGCCGTCTACGCCTTCAATCTGCTCTGGCAGATTTTCGATGCTCGTCATAGCGTTTGCGCCGTTGACATCGAAAACGATGAGGATGGGGCCGTTGAATCCCGCGCCAAATCCCTCAGAAAGCAGGTCGTAGGCTCGACGGCTTGTCGCGGTTTCTGGGTTGTTCCCTGCGTCTGCGGAGCCAAGGCGGATTGCGGACACTGGGCTTGCCAGCACCACAATCACAATCAGCGAGGCAACCAGCGCAGCAATAGGCCTCCGTGCAATCAAACCAGCCCAACGCGTCCCAATTCCGCCTGCGCCTGACGTGTGCTTGTTTGCTATGAAAGGTATCGACAGGCGGTCAATGTTGCCGCCAATGAGACGAAGAGCCGCAGGCAAAACAAACAACGCTACAACCACCAACGTTGCCGCTAGGATTGCCGCAGCAGTAGCCACCCATCCAATAAACGGCAACCCGCTTGCCCAAAGGCCAAACAAGGCAATCACCACAATGCTACCGGCAAACAACACCGCGCGTCCGGCCGTTGTCATAGACCGGGCAATTGCATCTTCAAGAATGGCTCCCTCATGGAGACCTTCACGGAACCGAGTGACAATCAATAGTGCGTAATCAATGCCAACGCCTATCCCTATCATGGAAGCGAACTGCGGCGTGAAGGAGGCCATGTCCACGAAAGAGGATAGGATGCCAATAATCATGAACCCAGGGAGCAGCCCCAATAGCGCGGTGAGGATAGGAAGGCCCATGGCTACAATCGAGCCGAAGGCAATCAGCAGGATGATCACCGCTGCAATGATGCCTATAATCTCGGAGCTTCCAGGCTCTTCCTGCTCACCAATTGAGGTAACAGCGCCACCCAACTCAACCTGCAGGCCATCTCACGACAGTTCCTCTCTAAGTGCAAATAGCTCTTCCACATGGAGGGGGTCAACCTCAAAGGCAGGTTTGACGTAGGTCACGTCAAAGCGGGCAATAGTTTCATCGCTCGATATTGCACCCGGTAGGTCATACGGGGCAGTCACGCCGTCCGGCGCGACGCCAGGTAGGGCCGCGAACTTGTCGACCAGCGCACGCACCTCTGCCTCAGTCTCCGGGGCCGTGAGCCCGGATTCAGCCTTGATTACCACGGTCGCAGCGTCGCCAGCGCGCTGCGGGAACCGCTCGGCTAGGATGTCGAATGCTTTTGGGGAGTCGGTGCCAGGAATCGAGAAGTTGTCACTGTACGAACCTCCCGCCACATTGGAGCCGATGGCGAGAATTATGATGACGGCTATGACGCCCACAACCACCGTCCACGGCTTGCGTGAGGCGTAACGGGGCCACCGGTCAAATAAAAACGATGTCTTCTGGTCCATTGATGATTACCTCAACCAATCTCTTGGGGTGGTCACTTGTGACAGTGCCACCATCAATCATAGAGCATGGAGTGGTTCGTAGGTACTAACTATCAAGCCAAAATGTCCTCCTTTGCTCAGGGTGACATGGAATCGCGTAACAAAAAAAGGGGGCGCTATTGCACCCCCTCTTTCCTTCTAAACGACTGCTGCTTACTTGAGAAAGTCGATTACCATCTTGTTGACGATGTCCGGCTTGTCCGTCTGCACCTGATGCCCAGCACCCTCAATGAACTCAATGGGAAGGTTCGGGATCTTGTCCTGGAACTGGTGGGCCAGTTCAGGCGGCGCAAATTTGTCTACAGCGCCCCAGATGAACTTGGTGGGGATGGTGAGCTTGTTCAGCCGTCCCTCCAGGCTGTAGTTCTGGTTCAAGTTGGGGTCTGATATGAGCTTGGGCCGGACATCGCTAAAGACCTTAGTGGCCTCCGGCACGCCAGGCAGGTGGTAGGCGTCGTTTCGCCCCTTCACCAACTCATCAGTGACGGTGTTCTGGTCGGTGACAATGGCCTCAAGGAACCCACGCATCTTCTTCTCAGTGCCGTCATACTCTATAAGTGCCTTCATGCCAGGCGTCATCATAGGGGCAACGCCCATGGCTCCAGCAATGGTTGCGCTGCCAATGAGGAACAGTTTTTTGACCCTGGTTGGGTGGTCCAACGTGTACTTGGCCGCTACATAGGCGCCCTGGGAGTTGCCCACAACGTGGAATGTGTCCAAGCAAAGAGCGTCTGCAAAGGCTGCTACGTGCTCCACCAGGCTCTCAATACCGTTGTAGGGCCAGGCGTGGGGGTCACTCATGTCAGTCTGGCCAAAGGAGACCTGGTCAGGTGCGTACACACGGAAGTGCGGTGCAAGTGCGGGAATCATGAAACGCCACCCTGCCGCGCCTGAAGAACCAGGCCCGCCGCCGTGCAGCAGGATAACCGCGGGGCCGTCGTCGCCCGCCTCTGAGTAGTGGGTCCTGATGCCGCCAGCCATGACCCAGCTTGAACGCCAGGGTTGAGTCGCCATGTTCGTGTCCTCCTCGTTGTGAATCGATGGGAGCCCGTAACGGGCGTTTAATGGAACGGCGGAAAGCCTACCGGTTGCGCGTAAGGCCGTCAACCAAACGCATGCAGCCCAATGGCTACCCCAACAGTTCCAGATACTTGAAGCCAGACCCGGTGTTCATCAGCACCACGGAGGTCTCCGGGGCAAGGTCACCGCTAGCACGGAGCTTAGCGTATCCCGCCAGCGTGGCCGCACCCTCTGGAGCTGGGAACACGCCTTCCAGTGTCGCCATCTGGCGCACCGCCTGGAAAATCTCGTCCTCGCTCACCGTGACCGCCGTGCCGCCGCTCTCTCTCACCGCCTGCAAAATGAGGTAGTCGCCAATTGCAGCGGGGACACGGATGCCAGCAGCGGCCGTTGTGGGGTTCTCCCATGGCTCAGCGTGGTCTGCCCCCTGCTCGTAGGCACGGACGATGGGCGCACACCCATCAGCCTGCACCACTATCATCCTAGGGCGTTCACTGCCTATCCAGCCCATGGCCTCCATCTCCTCAAACGCCTTCCACATGCCAACAATGCCCGTACCGCCGCCCGTGGGATAGATGATGGCCTCAGGCAGCTTCCAGTTCAGGTCCTGGGCAATCTCATAACCCATTGTCTTCTTGCCTTCAGCCCGGTACGGCTCACGCAAGGTTGATACATCAAACAGCCCCAGCTCCTTGGCCCGTTCTTTGGCCATGGCCCCAGCGTCTGAGATAAAGCCGTCTACCAGCGTGAGGTACGCGGCTGCCGCCTGACACTCAATCTTGTTCGCCTCTGGCGCGTCCTTGGGCATAAAGACGTGGGCCTCCATCCCAGCCCTGGCGCAGTAGGAGGCCAGAGCCCCCGCAGCGTTCCCAGCGGAGGGCAGCACCAGGCGGTTCTGGCCTAGCTCCCTTGCCTTGGACACCGCAGCCGACAATCCTCTGGCCTTGAATGACCCCGTGGGGTTCACACCTTCGTCTTTCAGATATAGCTCACGCGCGTCCAACGCCTGCTCCAGCCGGTGCGCCCTGGCCATGGGGGTGGCCCCCTCTCCTAATGAAACCACGTGGGCCTCATCACGGACGGGAAGCACCTCAAAGTAACGCCACATAGAGGGCTTGCGCTTGGCAATCACGTTGCGGTCCATGTGGCGTCGCGCCTCATTCAAGTCGTAGCGGGCGTAGAGCACCTTGCCGCAGACGGGGCACGTAGTGTGTAGCTGGTCGGCGCTGTAGGCCGTGTGGCACCCGGTACACTCCAAGTGCGATATGAAACTCTTCAACGCAGTCTGAATGGCGGCACCTACTTAACTGTAATTATGGGGTGAAAACTCTAGAGAGCCGGGCCATTGTACATGAGCGTAGACCCCATGCCCTGCCGCAGAAAACGGCCAAACAAAAGGGGCCGAGATTACCTCAGCCCCTGGTGATTACGTAAACGTGGTTGCTTTAACTGCGGGTGAGCCACCGCCAGAAACGTTCCAACTGACTTGGTGGCGCTATATCTTCCATGATCTGGCCGCGCCACCGCCGCTCTACAGTTCTGCGTGGTTGCGCGAAGAACAGTACGTACGACAACACGAAGAGTCCAACGCCAAGCCATGCAACGAACGGCTTGATGCCGTCAGGAAAGGGCAACAGCAGCCCTGCAAGGAGAGTAACGACGCCTACTATAAGCAGACGTCCTGGTGATAGGCTGACCGGCACGCGCCATGAAGAAGAGCGCCTCACCCTGTCGTCAGCGGGTTTATCTTGTTGTTTGCCAGCGGTGGCCTTGCCTGCGGGGGCAACACCTCCGGCCTGGTCCAGTATCTCTTCAATTTCCCGTTGGTACCGTTGCGCCATGACCCCCTCCCCTACCTGCCATCGCGGGTCACCGGCAATAGCACCAGCCAATATGGCCGCCCCTGTGCGCTTACCGGCGCAATTAAGCATAGTCTCGCCAACCGTTAGTGGCAAGAGCAAGTCCGTGAAAGATTCGTGAACGACAAACGGCCCGTGACTGGCTATCAATAGGCCGTCTCTGGAGCTAGCTGTCGTCACTTGCAGAAGCCCCCGGTGTGGCTGACGCGGCGTCCTTACCTTCGTCAGGTGCATGGGCATCAGGTTGCTCTGGCATGTGCGACTCCTCGCAATCGCCTTCACCACGCTCTACCTGAATGGTCACGTGTGCTATACCAAAGCGCTGCCCTATCATGCTGCGCAGCCCCTCCAGCACACGTTGAGAATCCTCTCCAGAGCAGTCTGGCTGCACCACCACATGGGTGCTCATTGCGTCATAGCCGGACGTCAACGTCCACGTGTGCAAGTCGTGCATCGACTGTATGTCTTTAAACGACTCTATGGCCCGCTGCAACTCCACCATATCCACGTGGGCAGGAGCACCCTCCAGTAACACGTTGGTTGCCTCCCTCACCAGACGGAAGGATCCCGCCACGATGACCAGTCCAATGAAAACGCTGATGATAGGGTCGGCAATGTACCAGCCCATGGTAAGCATCAGGATTCCAGCCAGGATAGCTCCCACCGAACCCAGTAGGTCTCCCATAACGTGGAGGAAGGCTCCTCGGATATTGATGCTCTCTTTTGAGTCTTTTGATAAGAGGAACGCAGAGACAAGGTTGGCCCCAAGCCCAATCACCGCCACCACAAGCATGGGCGCGCTTCGCACTTCAGGAACGTCTGTAAACCGATGGGCCGCCTCCCAGAAGATGTAGCCAGCTATGGCCCACAGGACCAGACCGTTCAGGAGCGCCGCCAACACCTCAGCACGCAGGTAGCCATAGCTTCGGGTGCTGGTATGGGGCCGCTGGGCCAGCCACATGGCAGAGAGCGCCATAAGCAGCGCGCCCACGTCAGAAAGCATGTGGCCCGCGTCCGCCAATAGGGCCAAGCTATCAGTGAACAGCGCTCCTACAATCTCCACTGCGCCAAAGACTACGGTGATGCCAAGGGCCAAGACCATGGGGCGTCGTATCCGCGTGGGCGCTCCCTTGAAGGAGGCGTGGTCTTCATGATGGGCCGGTGCCTCATGGTGCGCCATGCCCTACTCCCCAGTCCGTTGGTGTTGGAGGTGGTCCACCGTAAGGATCAACAAGCTACGCACGTGCTCATCCTCCAGGGAGTAAAACACGCGGTTGCCATGGCGATGGCTTTTCACCACGCGGAGCAGCCTCAGCATCCGCAAGTGCTGAGAGACCGCGGACTCTGAGATGCCGACGATAGGGGCCAGGTCACTGGTACAGAGTTCCTGGTGAAGCAAAGCATCCACAATTTTGGCGCGGCTGGAGTCAGCCAAGGCACGAAATATCTCCGACACGCGGAGGTAGAGGTCATCATCCCGTAGGAGGGCCTTGCCCTCGCGGACGCGCTCGGCACCCGTGGGAAGCACCACATGGTCATCCGTCGATATAGCAGGAATAATTGTTTGAGACATTAAGTAATTACTTAATTCAATGGAGGTATTTTGTCAACCGAGGTGGAGCCCCGGCTATGCGTCCTTTAGCCCCACGAGGCGCACCATAGACCGTGACTTGTGCAGGCGGTTGATACGCAATAGCAACGTGGTGAGTTGTTCCACGTAGCTTGAATTGGCAAGCCCGCCTCCGTCCACGGCCCGGAGCTCCTTCACCTGCCTCGTCAGTTCCATCACCTGGGCCTTGGCGTCAGCGTCGTCACCGCACACCATAATGTCGCCATCTATCAGGTGTTCTGGGTTCATCAGGTCACGGGCACTCACATGGTGAAAGGCTGATACCACCCTGCTCTCCGGCGCAAGCAACGCCATCAACTCCGCCGCTGAACCTTCCGGCACCAGCACCGCGCTGGGGCTCCCATCCTTGAACTCCATGGGAGCTACCACAGAAATCACAATCTTGCCTGCCATATCTGGCGCTAACGCCTTTACCGTGTCACCAAGGCCGTCAAAGGGGACAGACAGCACCACCCAATCACTGTCACGGGCCGCCTCCTGGTTCCCTGCACCTGTTATCGGCAGCCCAGGCATAATCTCCAGCAGCTCCTGTGCGGCGGTGCGGCCGCGCTCTGCGTCACGGGAACCCAGAATGACTGAATGTCCCGCAATCGCAAATCGCAGACCAAGGCCTCTGCCCTCGGGGCCAGACCCACCGATGATCGATATTGTCGTCACGATTTCTCCTTATCAGTATGCAGTGCGCATACGCGGGCCCAGCTATAGGTTCACCGCTGCTCCCACACAACTTAAAAATTACGTAAAGAGCCCGTAGATCCACGGCGTAGTCAGTCCGACTAAGATAGGGAACCCCAGATTAACGATAACGCGGGCGGCGGTGAAGGCCACACCAAGGAATGGGACTTCCCATATAAGTGTACGTGAGATTGGCACAACCCCCCAGGCGGTAAAGAACGCCGCCACTGGCCCCGGCCCCGCTCCTGACTCCATGATGGATGCAATCAGTGGGACCACCACATAGGGGCCGCCGGGAATGAGCATACCTACGGCTGTGCCAATGAGTATGCCACGCAGACCGGACCCCTCGCCCATCCAGTCGCTGATCAATTCCCCTGGCAGAATGACTTCCACCATGCCCGCTAAGATGACTCCTATGAATATGAAGGGAGTCACAAAAAGGACGGTCCTGGCACTGCTCTGCAAGCCTGCTTTTACGCCCTTGCGGCCTTCTTTCCGGTAGACGCTCGCCAGGGTCACCACCAGCAGCCCGGCAAGGATGTAATTCACCATGAAGTTAGGCCTTTATCTGGCGCATCTACGCGCTTATCCGCCGGGTCCATCAGGGGCACGCTGTCTGCACAACGGCAGCACGTGCCTAATCAGGTTTCTTGCGCGTCCGGATTATGAGTTTCAGCACCAGTGGTACGAGCAATGCCGCAATGAAGACTGCGGGAATGCTGGCAAGGGAGCGGGCTATGGGGAATGTGGCCCCAATCAACGGCAACTCCCAAACAATGACTCGGTTGACGGGGATGAGCTGGCGCGCTGCGCTGAAAGCGGACATGGAGCCCACGCCTGCACCGCTCTTGAATAGTGACGCCGCTATGGGAAACATGACGTAGGGTCCGCCGGGGGTGAGCAGGCCTGCAAACGACCCAAAGAGTACCCCCTTTAAACCTGAGCCCTCCCCCATCCAGCGGGTGACGACGCTCGCAGTCAACAGGACAGGAATGAGTCCGGCAAGGACTATACCTAGGAAGAAAGGCACCCCTGCCGTGCGGAGGGTGTCCATCCCCAGGGAAAACCCTTCACGCACTCCGGCCCAGCCCTCCATGGCCAACACCGCTATGCTCACGCTCAGGGTCATCCCCAACATCATGAGGAAAGACGGGTTGCGGAACCATGGCCGTTGCGGTTTTCTGGAAGTCATACGGGAACGTACACCTTGGCTGAACAAAGTCTCGGCAAGTCATTATCAGTCGACACACCTAGCGGTGTCGACCTACCTGGGACCCACGTACAAACAACCTGCAGGAGCCTTACGAGCCCGCGTGATGAATAGCGTTCCACACCCGCAATGGGGTAAGCGGGATGTTAGGCACCGTGACGCCCAGTGACGACAGGGCATCCGCCACCGCGTTGGCCACCGCCACAGGCGCAGCTACCGTGGGCGCCTCTCCAATGCCTCGCACGCCCAACGGGTTCATAGGTGACACAGTGTTCACCGTCTCAAATATGATCTCCGGCATGTCTTCAGCCAGAGGCAGGTGATAGTCCATCAGGCTTCCTGTCAACGGCTGTCCCTCCGGCGTGTAGGCCATCACCTCACCCAAGGCCTCTCCAAGGCCTTGCGCAATGCCCCCGTGGACCTGTCCTTCTACAATCATGGGGTTCACCATGGGGCCGCAGTCATGGACGGCCACATACCGCAAGAAGCGTATACGTCCGGTGTCAGGGTCCACCTCTACCACGGCGATGTGCGCCATGGAGCTAAATACGTTGTCTTCTAATACAAAGGTGCCCGTGACCTCAAAACCAGGCTCGTCTCCAGGCTTTGCCGTGACGCTGGCGGCGGCCGCGACCTCCGCGAAGGACATCGCCTGCCCCGGCGAGCCGTTCTTATAGATTTTACTGTCTTTGAACTCCACCTCTTCAGGCGCGCACCCCAGTTTTTGTGCGGCGACACCAGCCAAGATATTCCTGGCCTCCGTCGCACCCACATGCGTTGCTGAGCCACCCACCGTCAGGCTACGGCTGGCAAACGTGCCCTGGCCGCGAGACACCATGTCGCTATCACCATGGAGCACCTGCACGTCAGCAGGAGTTATGCCAAGTACGTCAGCCGCTATTTGAGAAAACACCGTCTCAATGCCCTGGCCGTGGGGAGAGACCTCTGTGTACACCTTCACCTTGCCCTGCGGCGTCACCACCACGCGGGCGTCGCTGGTGAAGGACGCGCCTCCACCACCCGCAGCCTTGCACGCCGTAGCGACGCCAATGCCAATAAGCTTGCCCTTGTTCTCCGCACGCTGCATGCGCTGGGCATCCCGCCAGCGGTCGTAGTCCGCCAGTTCAACCGCACGGTCCATAGGCGCAATGAAGTCGCCAGAGTCATACCGCATGCCCGTTGCCGTGGTGTACGGCAGCGCAGACGGCGGCACAAGGTTCCGGCGACGTACTTCCACGGGATCCAGACCCACCTTGGCGGCAATGATGTCCATGGTGCGTTCAACGCAGAAGGTAGACTCCGGCTGACCTGCACCGCGGAAGGGGCCTGTAGGCGGAAGGTTGGTGAACACGCCCACGCACTCAACATCCGCCGCATCTATCAGGTACGGGCCCAGCATCCGACGGGCCGCCACGTTGATGGGCGTCAGTGTCCCCGCAATGTAGTACGCCCCCATGTCCGCCAACTGACGTGCACGGAAGCCGAGGATATGGCCTTCGCTGTCGATGGCCGCTTGCACATGGGTCGCAAATCCCCTTGCGTGGGAGGCCATCATGTTCTCCATACGCTCTTCCACCCACTTCACGGGGCGTCCGAGCTTGTAAGCCAGGTAGCAGAGAGAAGCGTCCTCAGGGTAGAGGTGGTGCTTCATCCCAAAACCGCCGCCCACGTCTGGGGCCAT
>CAVOAJ010000042.1:0-10692 GCA_963693605.1 Dehalococcoidia bacterium
GGGTTGGATAGACCAAGGCCGGACGTTGCTGCCTTTGATCTTGGCAATCTGGGTGTTGTTGTTGGGCTTAATAGGGTTCCTGGGCGGTCGTAAGTGGTTGAGCAAGCTGGGTTGGGCTGGTGTGCCTCTTTTGCTTGCGGGCGCAATCGTTGCTGGCAGTATCACCGTGGGTGTGACTTACCTCCGTACGTTCTTTGATGACTTCATTGCCGGCAAAAATATACCTGCGGCCTTTCTGCCCAAGGTTATTGAGAGCAGGGATATCCTCATAGACACGTTCATGACGCCCATGCAGATACAAGGCGCCATTGCTGCTGGGGTGGGACTTGCCATGGTGCTGGTTGGCATCTTCCTGTCGAAGGACAAGGGTCAGGCAGCACCCGTTCCGCCGGCCACCCAGACTCCGCCAACAGAGGCGTAACCCTGGCGTTCGTGGTAGCGACACGCTACCATAGGCGCTACGAAATCCATCGCCAGCCCTTTCGTATGGGGCCGTGCCCAGGTGAACCCATGCCCGTTAAATCCCTGACCCAGGAAGAGCAAATGCTCTTCGATACCCGCTATCGCCTTCGCCACTCCGCGGCGCACGTCATGGCAGACGCTGTGGTGCGGCTGTTCCCTAACGCAAAGGTTGCCATTGGCCCACCAACTGATGACGGCTTTTACTACGACTTTGACGTTGACCGTCCCTTCACCCCTGAAGACCTTGAGCGTATTGAGGCCATCATGAAAGAGACTATCGCCAGCGACACTCCGTTTGAATTGAACGAGGTGTCCCGCGAGGATGCCAAACGCATCTTTGCCGCGCAGCCCTTCAAGCAAGAGCTTATCGACGCTATCCCTGAGGATGAGGCCATCACCACGTATCGCAATGGGGAGTTCCTTGACCTGTGTGAGGGTCCACATGTGGCCAGCACTGGCGCAATCCCTGCGGTGAAGCTGTTGACGGTGGCCGGTGCTTACTGGCGTGGCGATGAACGCAACCCCATGCTCCAGCGCATCTACGGCACTGCTTGGGAGTCCCAAGAGGCGTTGGACCAACACGTGGAGCGGTTGGAAGAGGCCGCAAAGCGGGACCACCGCAAGCTCGGTAGAGAACTGGACCTTTTCTCAACCTCGGAAGCTGTGGGCCCCGGACTCATCATCTGGCACCCCAAGGGCGCCCGCGTCCGTGCGCTCATTGAGGACCATTGGCGGCAAGAGCACTTGAGCCATGACTATGATCTGGTGTACTCACCGCACATTGGCAAGGCGGACCTGTGGCGCACCAGCGGTCACCTGGACTTCTACCGGGAGAGCATGTTTGACTCCATGGTGGTAGATGGGCAGGAGTACTTTGCCAAGCCCATGAACTGCCCCTTTCATATCCAGGTCTATCAGACCTCCAAACGTTCCTATCGCGAACTGCCTATCCGCTTCGCAGAGATGGGCACCGTTTACCGGTACGAGCGTAGCGGTGTGCTCCACGGCCTGATGCGGGTGCGTGGATTCACGCAAGATGACGCTCACATCTTCTGCCTTCCTGAACAGGTGGAAGAGGAGGTCGTCGGCGTGTTGGACTTCACGTTTGACCTCCTGGGGGCTTTTGGGTTCACGGACTTCGAAATTTACCTCAGCACTAAGCCTGAAAAGGCCGTTGGTGACGATGCCAGTTGGGACCACGCCACGGAGTCGCTGCGGCGCGCGCTGGACAGCCGTAACCTTGACTATGAGGTTGACGAAGGCGGCGGCGCTTTCTATGGCCCCAAAGTAGATATCAAGATACGAGATGCCATCGGTAGGTCATGGCAGTGCACCACTGTGCAGTTTGACTTCAACCTGCCGGAGCGGTTTGACCTAATGTATGTGGGTCAGGACGGCGCAGAGCACCGACCCTACATGGTGCACCGTGCATTGTTGGGTTCTCTGGAACGCTTCTTTGGCGTCTTGCTGGAGCACCACGGAGGGGCCTTCCCCGTGTGGCTTGCTCCTGTGCAGGCCGTGGTCATTCCCATAGCGGACCGACATTTGGAGTATGCAGAGCAGGTCAAGGCGCAACTGGCTGCAGCGGGCTTTCGCGCCACAATCGATGGACGGAATGAACGCATGAACGCCAAAATACGGGACGCGCAGCTTCAAAAGGTGCCGTACATGCTGGTGGTGGGTGACCGAGAGGCTGAGGCCAATGAAGCGGCGGTCCGTTTGCGCAATGGTGAGAACCCCGGCGCAATGCCCGTTGCTGAGGTCGTGGCTCGTCTTCAATCGGACGTGGAAGCAAAGGTATAACTATGAAAGCTGGCGTCAATATCCTCAACTTTGGACCCGGCGCTGAGCCGCAGTCGTTACTGAAGTGGGCGCAGGTGTCTGAGGAGCTTGGTTACCACTCAGTCATGATCTCAGACCATATTGTGGTCACGCAGGACTTGGCGGAGCGCTACCCTGAGCCGTACTACGATCCCTTTGGTACGCTCACCTGGCTTGCGGGCCAGACCAGCCGCGTCATGCTGGGTACCACCGTTTGTGTGCTGCCGTACCGCCACCCCGTACTCATGGCCAGGCTTGGGGCCAACATTGACCAGTTCAGCGGAGGCCGCTTCATTTTTGGTGTGGGCGTTGGCGGTGTGCAGAAGGAGTTTGAGGTACTGGGCGTGCCTTTCAAGGAACGTGGCGCTCGTGCCAACGACTACCTTGCTGCCATTGAGACGCTGTGGACCAATGAACAGGCCACCTATGAGGGACGGTTTGTGTCCTTCGAGAATATCTACTGCCCGCGCCCTGTGCAGTCGCCGCACCCGCCCGTGTGGGTTGGCGGCAAGAGTGAGGCCGCGCTCCGGCGGGCCGTACGCTTTGGCGATGGCTGGCACCCCAACCGTCTTACGCTTGACTGGCTGCGGGATGAAGGTCTGCCTGGCATACAGCGGTTGGCTGAGGCGGCGGGCAAGCCTGTTCCTGCATTCTGCCCACGTATCCGCCTCAACATTACAGAGTCTGCCTTGCCTGAAGAGGACCGTCCTATTGGAGACGGGAGCTTGGAGCAGGTGCAAGGGGACATAGCCGCTCTGGAGGCCGCAGGGGCTGAGCACCTGATCCTCGACTGGTTCACCGGCGACGTTGAAGCCACCCGTGACCATGAACGCGGATGGAGCATGCTCCGCCTCATTGCTGAGCAGGTCCTTGACCTCAAGGCAGAGAAACTCAGGTAGCGCGTCCAGACCGTTGGCCCCTTGCTTTCCCCTGGTGCGTGAGGAATACTGCCTGCGTAGGCCACGGTGCGTGGCTGGATAGGGGCTGCATGATTGCTGGCGCCGTATACGCTCTCATCTCCTCCATTGGGTATTCCACCAACGCTATTTCCATGCGCAGGGCCATGCTCAAAGGCAAGGCCTCTGACGGCGTGTACGTCACGGTGCTTGCGGGACTGCCGCTGTTTGCCTTGGGCGCGTTGGTCTCCGGCCAACTGTTCCGTATTTTCGATTTCTCCCCTGAGCGGTACGCTGCGTTGATAGCGGCGGGAGTCCTCCATTACATCGTGGGTCGCTACTGTAACTACCGAGCCATCCAGGCCATTGGAGCCAACCGTTCCAGGCCCTTTATGCAGACCATCATCGTGGTCACTCTAGTCATGGCTATTCTCTTTCTTGATGAGGAGGTCACCGGCACTATGTGGATAGGCATTGGCCTCATCATGATTGGGCCGGCGGTGTCTATAAAGGGCCCTCGCTTCAGAAAGGCTCCTGACAATGGAACAATCGTGGCTGGTGGAGCGAATGACGGTGCAAAGACCCCCGCTGCTGGTGTTGCGACTGCACGCAGCGTTAAAGATGTCGATGCCTTATCAACACGGACGCTGGCAGAGGGATATATCTTTGCGCTATTGAACGCAGTGGTGTGGGGGACAACGCCCGTGCTTATTCGCTACGGTGTGGGCGGGACGGACATGGGGATAGTGGGAGGCTTGGTGGCGTATCTAGCGGCTGCCCTGCTGCTCATGCCCGCGTTACTCTCTCAGGGGCTGCGGGAGAGCCTTGGCTCCATAAAAGGGCCTACCGCTAAGTGGCTGGGGGCCGCCACGGTATCCATTACTGTAGGGGTGATGTTCCGGTATCTAGCGCTGGCTGCTGCGCCTGTGACCGTGGTTGCGCCAGTGATGCGGGCCACGGGGTTTGTGCAATTGCCCCTGACCTACCTTTTCAACCGGCACATAGAGAGCTTTGAACCCCGACTGATGGCAGGCATCGTTATATCCATCGTCGGTGGACTCGTCATCGTGCTCAGTTGAGGCGGCGTGGCGTTGTTCAGCCTTGCCCCTGAGACAATTCAACGCGGTTGCCGCTGGGGTCAGTGACATAGAGAGAGTACCCCGTGCCGCCCTGGTGGGGCCGTATCCTGTCCACTGCGTAGCCCTTGGCCTCAATCTCCTTTTTGAGCACCTCAGGGTCGGCGGGGCCTTCAATCTCCGCAGTGTGGTGTCGGACACCCGGACGCGCGCCGTCGTTAGCGTCAAAGAGGCCAATGCCAAAGCCTGCCAAGTGCATGCGTACGACCTCTGCCCCGGCAATAGTATGGGTCTGGGCCTCCTCTGCGCCCAGAAGGTCATGATAGAAGCGCACCGACTCTTCCCGCTTGTCTGCATTTAAATTCCACGCCCGGAAACCGGTTAGGGTAAACATGATGTTGCCCCTCCGTATTGAAACTGCGCGGATGATACCACCCGGTTGACCCCTCACACTTTCCCAACCATGTTTAGGTAGACACCGTAGGCACTGGGAGTACAATGCGCCGGTGACTAGCCAGAAGCAAACTGGGCCGATAGCCGTGGTGGGAGCGACCACCTGGGGTATCACGTTGGCTATTATTTTGGCCAGGCGGGGCATACGCGTACAGGTCCTGGCCCGTACTCAGAAAGAAGCTGAGTTGCTTGAGCTTGAGCGAGAGCATGCGGCCCGTTTGCCCGGCTTTGCGTTTCCTGCCTCCATGCGCGTTACCGCAGTAGCGTCCGAGGCTTTTGCTGGCGCGACCGCTTTAATCTATGCCGTTCCCGCTACCCACATGCGGAGCAACCTCCAAGCAACGGCCAACGCTATCTCCGGTACACCTCTGATCATCAGCGGTGCAAAGGGGCTTGAGCGCGGGTCCAGCAAGCGCATGAGCGAAGTGATGACAGAGGAGTTGCCACAGGCGCTGCGCAGCCGTGTATGCGCTCTGTCAGGGCCAAACCTGGCCAAGGAAATTGTGAGAGACAAGCCCGCGACAAGTGTGGTCGCATCTGCTGACGCACGATCGGCGGAAGAGGCGCAAGCCGCCCTGAATGTAGGTGCCTTCCGCGTGTACACCAACACAGACATCATTGGCGTGGAGCTTGGCGGGGCGCTGAAGAATATCATTGCCATTGGCGCAGGTATATCGGACGGCCTGGACTACGGCAACAATGCCAAGGCTTCATTTCTGACACGAGGGCTGGCTGAGATAGCGCGGCTTGGCGTGGCGGCGGGGGCCAACCCGCTGACGTTTGCTGGCCTTGCTGGACTTGGTGACCTGATGACCACCTGTTACAGCCCGTTGAGCAGGAACTACAGACTGGGCACTGAGATTGCACAAGGTAAAACGCTTGAGGACATCCTGGCAGAGATGGGTGAGGTGGTGGAGGGCGTCAACACCACGCCAGCGGCCTTGAAGATGGCTCAAGCGTTGGGTGTTGAGATGCCAATTGCAGAAGTGACTAACAGGATTCTCTTTGAAGGGTTGGATATCAAAGAGGCCGTCTTCCAACTCTTGGCCCGGGAACCCAAGCCTGAATGGGCTGGCATCCAGAACTAGCAGTCGATAGCTGGTCATTCCCTAAATTAATCACCGCTATTTTGCTCCGGAGTCTTCCTCCCCATGTCCCTTGAGCTTGTAGGTATTCTTGGCTCGGCTTTTCTGGTAGGGCTGACGGGCGCAGTTGCCCCAGGCCCACTGCTGGCCCTGGATATCCGGGAGTCGGTGCGCTTGGGCGTTAGGGCCGGTGTGTTGGTGAGCACTGGTCATGCAGTGGCGGACCTTGTCATGGTCATGGCGTTGGCTGTGGGCGTTAGCCGTATCGTTGATACTGACCTTGCGCTAGCCGTGATGGGGCCTGTGGGTGGAGGCTTCCTGCTCTGGATGGGGTGGAACATGGCGCGGAATGTTCCCGCAACCGCCCCATGGAGCGACGGCCACGCGCCGCCGCCGACACGCTCCACCGCCTATCCATTGTTGGGGGGTGCGCTGGTCAGCGTAGCCAACCCTTTCTGGTTCCTGTGGTGGCTCACCGTGGGAAGCACGTTCCTAGTGTCGGCGAGTCCCCAGGGGACGGCAGGCACCTATACCTTCTATGTTGGGCATATCCTGGCAGATTACGTATGGTATATAGCGGTGGCTGCGGCGTTGGGGTCAGGCAGGCGCTTTATGAGCGACGGCGTGTACCGCTTGGTGATGCTCATCAGCGCTGTGTTGCTGGGCTTTGTGGGGCTTGCCTTCGTAGTCCAAGGGATTGCTGCGGCCATCAATTAGATTGGCTGAGCCTACGCCTTGCACCGGAGAGAGACCCAGTCGTCATCCAAGGTGCGGTCTTCAACGCGGAGACCTGCCGCCGCAAAGGCCTCCTGCACATCAGCCTCACGCTCGGTAAGGATGCCTGCGGCCACCAGCCAGCCGTCTGGCTTCATCAATGCACGTAGGTCTGGGGCAAGCTTGGCCAGCGCTACTGAGTTGATGTTGGCCAGCACAAGGTCTGCTTCACCGGTGGGGATGCTGGGCTGGGGGACGGTGCCTATATAGCAACGGGCCTTTCCCGCAACTTCATTGGCTCTGAAATTGCCCCTGCACGCCTTCACCGCGACTTTATCAATCTCCACGGCCCATATGCGTCCAGCGCCAAGCTTCGCCGCAGCAATGCTCAGGATGCCTGACCCCGCGCCTACGTCTATCACCTTGCAGCCGAGTGTCGTCAGATCATCCACTGCCTCCAGGCAGCGGCGCGTTGTTGGGTGGTGCCCAGTGCCAAAGGCCATCCCAGGGTCTATGCGGACGATGACCTCACCCTCTTTGGCTTCATACTCCTGCCATTCAGGACAGAGCACCAAGCGCTTGCCGACTTTGTGTATGGAGAAATGGGACTTCCACGCCGTCTCCCACTCGTCCTCTTCAAGCTCCCGTTCCTGCAATTCCTCTATGGGGCGGATCTTGCCAATGAGCCTGAGGCCAATGTGGATGAGTTCACGGTTGGTGCGGTACGCAGGGGTGATGGGCATGTACGTGCGGACAGTGGCGTCTGCGCCCACAGGCGCGGTCTCACCCTCATCAGGGTTCCATCCGCCAGCCTCTTCAATGACCACGCCGCCCTTGCCGTAATGCCGGAACAGCTCAGCTGCCGGCTCCACGAATTCGCCAGGGACCGTGACGCTCAACTCAAGCCAACGGGGTTTCTTAGCCATGAGATCTTTCTGACCATCTGCTTTGGTTGTGTGACGTTAGTGTGTGCAAGACTAGGACTTGGAGCCTTTGCGGCCGCGAAACCAGTTCTTGGAGCCTTCAGGGTCATCCGCGCCGTTCTCTGAAAACGTTTGGCTGAGCTCCTCGAGAAGCTCCCGCTGGCGTTTGGTCAACTCCTTGGGAGTGGCCACGTTCAGGCGTATCACTTCATCGCCGCGCTTGGTGGCGCTCTGTAGATGGGGAACGCCCTGACCTTTGAGGCGGAACACTGCGCTTGGCTGCGTGCCTGGTGAAATGTGGAGAGTTTCCTCTCCTTGCAGAGTGGGTACCGTTATGTCGGCGCCCAGGGCAGCCTGCGGATAGGTGATATCCATGTCCAGCAGGATGTCATACTGAGAGCGCTTGAAGAACGCATGAGGGTCCACGCGCAGGAGAATGTAGAGGTCTCCCGGAGGGGCGCCAAGCTCTCCGACGTCACCTTCACCCCTGAGTTGGAGCGTTATGCCGTCCTCCACGCCTGCTGGAATGTCCACTTGTATCTTGCGCTGCTTGCGCTCCCGGCCGGAGCCGTGGCACTGGGTGCAGGGAGTGACAATCCGCTCACCGGTTCCATTGCAGGTGGGGCAGGCCCCTTCCTGAATGAACTGGCCAAAAATGCTCTTTTGTGTGCGACGCACCCGGCCGTTGCCGTGACAGGTCTCGCATTGCACGGGCGATGAGCCCGGCTCACTGCGAGTGCCGTCACAACGTCCGCACTGCTCCATCCGCCGCGCATTAACTTCCTGGACTGCGCCAAAGACAGCGTCCTCAAACTTCACTCGCAGGTCAGACTGAAGGTCTGACCCCTGGCTGGCGCGGGGCCGCGTGCGGGTGGAGGTGCCACCGCCAAAGAAGGACTCAAAGATGTCTCCAAAACCGCCAAAGACATCGAAGCCATCAAAGCCCTGGCCCGTCTGCGCGCCGCCTGCCGCATGGCCAAAGCGGTCATACTGCTGCCTGCGCTGAGGGTCGGTCAGCACCTGGTAGGCCTCATTGACCTCTTTGAACTTTTCAGTGGCGTCAGCGTCTTTATTGCGGTCAGGGTGGTACTGCAGAGCCTTTTGGCGAAAGGCCTTGCGTATCTCCTCTTCCGTCCCGCTACGGGAGACGCCGAGGGTTTCGTAATAGTCGCGTTTGGATGTCATATGGCCAGTTCTTCAGTGATAGGGGCAAGCTAAACTAGCGTACCATGCGCATGGGCCCTACACAACGGCGTGTTGGTCAGTTAAGCATGCTATCTGGGCTGGTAAAGGGCAGCTCAAGGAGTTCCAAGGGCGATTCCGCCACGATATCCGCGTCTGCCTCCTCCACGCGCCGCTCATCAGGTGACACCCCCCATAAGGCATAGCAGCTCCGGCAACCAGCCGCTTTGGCCGACCGGACGTCACTTAGGCTGTCGCCCACAACGACAGTCTCGCTAGGTGAGGAGCCCAGCCGCTCAAGCACGTTGAGCACGCCTTCCGGGTCGGGTTTGGGCGCAGACACGTCCTCGAAGCCGACCAGCGCGCCAAACATATCGGCGATGCCAAGCTCTTGCAGTTCAAGGGACGCGCCCGCGAGCTTGCCGTGGAAATCAAAGTTGCGTCGCTTCAAAGTGACGATGCCCTGCTTCACCCGGAGGCTTACCAGGTGCCGGAGCACCTCTTCAACGCCGGGGTACAGACGCACGACTCCCGGCGGCTTGTCCCAATACTTGTAGCGATACCCAGACACCAGGTCCAGTTGTCTGCCCTCTCGCGCCTCAATGTCAGCGAAGGCCTGGTCGATGGCCGAGCCACGCAAGTTGGCCATGAAGGTCTCGGCGGTGGGGTTAGTGATGCCTGCGCTGGTCAACGTGTAGTGTGTGGCGGCCAAGCGCGCGTCGACGGAATCGACAAGAGTGTCGTCGAGGTCCCAGATGACGGTGGTTATCGGTGAACTATTCCGGGGAGTCACGGAGGGCATCCAGCAGGCCGCTGAGGAAGCTGGTCAGGTAACGTACGCTGGAGATGGCCCTAGCGTAATCCATGCGCGTAGGGCCCATGGCCGCTATGGTGCCAGAGGCATATCCCGGCACGCCATACCTGCCCACCACAATGCTGTAGTGCCGCAGGCCCTCCTGGCGGTTCTCATTGCCTATGATGACCCGCACCTCACCCTGGTCAGGGACGTCTGCGGTCATTTGTTTGATGACATCCGTGTCCTCCACCAGTCCCACCGCCTCTCGGGCGCGGTCGCCACTGGTGAACTCCGGCTGGCTGAGCATGTCACGTAGACCTTCAACGTAATGCCGTTCAGCCTCTTGCTCCTCTTCCAGAGCCATCAGCCGGACAATCTCCTCCATGATTAAGCGTGGCGCGCCGTTGTCAGCCTGGTGCGCTTCAGCCATGGCCCTGACGTCTCTGGCCGTTTTGTCCGCAAGCGCCGCGTTGAGGGCTGAGGAGAGGTCAATTAGGCCGTCTGCCGTGAACGGTTGAGGCAGATTTATTCGTTGTTGGCGGACGCGGCTCTCTTGCATGACAAGGACCAAGAGCGCCTGGACGTCACGGACGGGGACCAACTGCATGTGGCGGATTCGCGCTTGGAACGCCCGAGGCACCGTGGCGATGCCCACGTTGCGTACCTCGTGTGAGAGTACGCCCGCTGCCTCACGCGCCCAGGCTTCAGGGTCAGCCTCGTCTTGATGCAGCGCCTCTTGGACCAGCACCTGAAATATGCGAGGCGCTTTGGTGTGAGAGGCGACACGCTCCACGTAGAAGCGGTAGGCGAGGTCTTGAGGCACGCCGCCAGCCGAGGTGTGTGGCCGGGCAATAAGACCAAGGTCTTCCAGTTCCGCCATGTCATTGCGGATGGTGGCCGGGCTCACCTTGAGTTCAGGGTGCTTGAGGAGGTGCTGGGACGCCACAGGAGCAGCCGTCTGGATGTAGTCGTCGACGATGAGCCCTAACAGGGTTTTGCGACGCTCATTCAACTGATCAAAAACGGTCTGCATGGAGGCGCCTCTTTAGCAGTCGGTTATCGAGAGTGCCAGCGACTTGAATGTAGCATTGGCCTAGTGGAGCGTCAAGAGAGCTTTATGCAAAATAGACGACATCTTCTCGCAAGAGAAAGAACCGCTAGCTGAAAGTGTCATCGCAGAGGATGGATAAGGTCAGCGGCGGAATCTCCACCCTGATGAGATGGCGTTGAGTCCCTGAGCGAGATAGCTTAGTATGGATACAGGCTAGCTGGAAGCTCACCACT
>CAVOAJ010000043.1:0-10656 GCA_963693605.1 Dehalococcoidia bacterium
ACGCTCTGATGGCTGCTGGGTTTGACGTTGCATACGCCTACCGGCCGTTGCACGCGCATGGCCTGGCACATGCTCACACCAACACGCTAGTGTTCCTGGATGACGACCGTCGCGGCTGGGACTATCCCGTGCTGCCCATCCACATCAACTGTCACGGGGATAGGTTTGTGCGGAACCGGGCTACCGGGGGGTGTGCTGAATGACGACCAGCCCGCTGACCCTGCATCCCCAACGCCGGAGCGCTGCTTTGAGCTTGGACGGGTGGTGGGCCGGGCGCTTTATGAGAGCCCATGGCGCGTGGCTATCATCGGCTCCGCTAGCTGGTCACACGGCGGCCTGACAGCCAAACACCAGTGGGTATACCCGGACGTTGAAGCAGATAGGGAGCTTCTGAAGCACATGCTGGACAATGACTTTCTCCACTTCCGTAATCTGAAGGTGGAGGACGTTGAGAACTCAGGCCAGCAGGAGATTCGTGATTGGTGTGCCATGCTTGGCGCAATGCATGAATTGGGACACAAGACGGAGCTGATAGATTGGGCGGAGTCTTGGACGTACAACTCCACCAAGTGCATGGCACTGTTCCGGCCAGAGGGTGCCACCGCAGCGGCGGCAGGCTAACCTAATACGCTAGGACGGTAAGGCAAAGAGGCCCCGGTGCTCCACCGGGGGCCTCTCTATGTGTCTAGTGGTTGTGGCCTTCATGGCCGTGGTCATGTCCTTCATGCCCACCGGCGTTGGACGGGTCCAGGTACTTGGGCGGGTCTGCCTCAAAGGAGCGGCGGCACCCAGCGCCACAGAAGTAGTAGGTCTGCCCTTGGTACTCAGCGGTGCCACCGGGCGGGTTAGCTGTGTCCACCGTCATCTTGCAGACGGGGTCAATGGCCGTTGTGGGCTGGCCGCTGAAGATAGTGTCTAGTGTGCTCATGGAGTCCTCCTTCAAGATAATGAAATTGTCGTATAGCTTGCCTGGGTGCGGCCCATCCTAGCGCATCTGCCACCGGCGGAGCCGCAGGCTGTTGGAGACCACAGTCACGGAACTGATGGCCATGGCCATGGCCGCCAGGATTGGGTTGAGGAACCCAACATCGCCAAGAGCCCATCGGAACCCCTGCGGGACGCCGGACTCGTTGAAGAACAGGTACAGCACACCCGCTGCTAGAGGGATGAGGGCCACGTTGTAGAAGAAGGCCCAGAATAAGTTCTGCCGTATGGTACTCAGCGTGGCCTTGGAGAGGGCAATGGCTGTCGCCACGCCACGGACGTCAGCCTGCATGAGTGCTATGTCCGCCGTCTCCAGCGCCACATCTGTGCCGGTGCCTATGGCTATGCCCACGTCCGCTTGGGCCAGCGCAGGAGCGTCGTTGACGCCGTCGCCCACCATGGCAACGCGCTTACCCTGTGCTTGCAGACGTTGAATCTCCGCAGCCTTCTGGTCAGGCATGACCTCTGCAAGTATGTTGGTGATGCCCACCTCGCTGGCAATGGCTGCCGCCGTGGCCTTGGTGTCGCCCGTCAGCATCACAACCTCAATGCCCAGGCGCTGGAGTTGCGCTACCGCCTCAGCGGACTCTGGCCGCAGGGTGTCTGCCACTCCCAGCAGACCAATAATCTGCTGGCCACGGATGACCGCCATGGGCGTCTTGCCTGCCTCCGCCAGCTTTGTGGCTTCCGACTGAACGCTCTCTATGGCAAGCCCTGCCTGCTCCACCAGTCGCATGCTGCCCACTGCCACCCACTCACCAGCTACCTGGGCGCGTACGCCCAACCCCGGTGCAGACTGGAAGCCCTCTGTGGGCTGAGGATCAATACCGCGCTCCTTTGCGCCCTCCACTATCGCGCTGGCCACAGGGTGCTCACTGGCACGTTCAACCGATGCAGCCAATCGGAGCACGTCTTCTTCCGACGCATCGTTCAGCGTAATGATGTCCGTCAGCCGAGGTACACCACGGGTGAGGGTACCCGTCTTATCCAGCACCACCACCTGGAGCTTGTGCGCCGTCTCCAATGCACCAGCGTCTCGTACCAACACGCCGTGTTCAGCCCCTTTGCCGGTGCCCACCATGATGGCCGTAGGCGTGGCGAGACCCAAGGCACACGGGCAGGCGATGATCAGCACGGCTATGACGTTCAGCAGTGCGAACTGGTACGACGGCTCCGGGCCGAAGAACATCCACACAGCAAACGTGAGGGCTGCTATGCCAAGCACCACCGGGACGAAGTACGATGCTACCGTGTCAGCCAGGCGTTGGATGGGCGCTTTGGAGCCCTGCGCCTTCTGCACAAGCTTGATGATTTGAGCCAGCGCCGTTTCCTTGCCCACCTTGGTTGCCGTAAAGGTGAAGCTCCCCGCCACGTTTACCGTGCCGCCGTAGACCTGCGCCTCCGGGCCCTTTTCCACAGGGATGCTCTCACCAGTGAGCATGCTCTCGTCCACAGTCGAGTAGCCGTCGTTGACCTGTCCGTCCACGGGGACGCGTTCTCCCGGCCTGACGATAATCACGTCACCCGCAATCACGTCCTCCAATGGGATATCAATATCCTCACCATCACGCACCACGCGTGCCGTACGGGGAGTCAGTCCCATGAGGGAGCGAATGGCCTCTGAGGTCTGTCCCTTGGCCCGTGCCTCCAGGAACCGGCCAAAGAGTATCAGCGCAATAATGGTGGCTGAGGTGTCAAAGTAGGTGCCGGTGGCCTGCGGAAAGAGGTCGCCGAAAAATGTGATGACGACGCTGTAAGCGTACGCCACCGACGTACCCAGCGCGATGAGTGAATTCATGTTGGAGGTGCGGTGCTTGAGAGCCCCCCACGCGCCGGTGTAGAACTGCTTGCCAGCCCAGAACTGCACAGGCGTAGCTATTGTCATGGCTATCAGGTTTACGCCAAATGCACTGAGAGCCTCTTCAATGCCAGGCGTGAACATCATCACCATGATGGCCACGGAACCGGCAAGGCTGACCGTGAATTTGGTCCTGAGTTTGCGTATCTCTTGAGTGCGGGATAGCCGCTCAAGGTCTGCGGACATTTCATCAGCGCTCTGGATGGCTTCAACCGTGTAACCGGCGGCTTCCACCACCTTGGTCATGGCCTCCAGGCTGACTGCGTCCCGTACAAAGCCCACCGTCACCTGCCCTGTGGAGGCGTTGACCGTGGCGCTCACCACGCCGTCCAATGCAATCAGCCCTTGCTCAATAGACTTTGCGCCTCCAGCGTCGCCAAGGTCAGGCACCACCAGATTCACCTGGTCCGTCCCCGCGCCATAGCCCACTGAGCGCACCGCCTGCACAAGCTTCTGCACACCAGTCTCGCCAAGGTCGTAGGCAATGTCAGCCGTCTCTGTGGCGAGGTTCACTGTGGCCAGGTCCACACCTGGCACGTGCTCCAGCGCACCTTGCACGGTATGTACGCAGGCGGCGCACGTCATACCCTCAATGCGAAGGGTTATGCGCTTCTCTTTTTGCTCTACCTCTGGTGTGGCTGTCCGTGATTCTTTCATGGCTGTGCCTCGCTATATTCCCTGTTCCACTTGCTCCATTGGGCAGAGGGTGTCCGCGTAGGAGCAGAACACGCAACAATGCCCCGGCAGCGGCTTGAGCAGTGTGTGGCAGTTGTCACATTCAAAAAAGTGAACGCACGCGTTTTCCGGCATGTCTGCCCTTTGGACGTGGCCGCATTCGGGGCAGGTGAGGTTTGCTGTAGTGATGACTTGCATGGCTTTACCTATTGGCGACGTCATAAAGGGCGAGCAACTCGCTCAGCACCTCGTCGTCGCGCCCTTCCTTAATGCCTTCCACCACGCAGGAGCGCAGGTGGCCGTCCAGCATCAGCGTCTCCAGCTTTTCGATTCCCTTCCTGACGGCGTGGGTCTGCTGGAGCACGTCCACGCAGTAGGTGTCAGACTCCACCATACGTTTGATGCCCTCCAGGTGCCCGGAGAGGTAATTCAGGCGTTTCAACGCCTCTTTTTTGGTGTTTGGCAACATCCTGAGCGCTCCTTACCCTACGACTGAGGGTGTGTGGCCAGAAGCCTTTCACCCAACCCCCATGGGGGGGGTATAGAATCATCGTACACCTAGGCGATTTAAGAGTCAAGGGAAAATGGAAAGGAGTGGGCTAAAGCTGCCCAAATGCTCATGGTAACGTTCCAGCTTTCTCTTAGCGTATCGCGCTATACTACGGCGGACCGACTAGAGCCACCTCGTGAGACAACAATGCAGAACATGACCGCCATAGGTTTCACTATTTTCGCGTCGCTGTTGATTGTTGCAGTAGTCATATTGGCCCTTGCCATGGTCACCAGCCTCACGATAGTGGGGGCGCTGATGATCCTAGCGGTGGTGGATGCGGTCATCCTCATTGGCGGATATCTAATCATCCGCCGCGCTGCTTCATCTGCAGAATGACTAGCTACTGCATATGGTAAACTCGGCGACGCTCTCACCCTAACGCCTCAGGAGCATCCATGGAGTTTGGCCTTTACCTTCGTTCCTTCATGTCTGACCGTTCCAAGCCCTTTCATGAGCAAATAGAGGAAGCGGTTGAGATTTGCCACGTAGCCCGGGACGTGGGCTTCTCCCTTATCTCCGTCCCACAGCATTGGGCCTCCTACCCCACGGTATGGCCAGACACCTTTACGACTCTGGCTCGCCTGGCCCCCGAAACGGGGGACATGAAGCTGTTAACGGGCATCTTGCTCCTGCCTCTGCATAACCCTCTGCAGGTTGCGGAGTCCACGGTGACCCTGGACCATATCTCCAATGGACGTTTCATCCTAGGTGTGGGCAATGGCTATAGGGAGACGGAGTTGGAGGCGGTGGGCGCCACACGGAAGGACAGAGTACCCCGGCTGACGGAGTCCATAGAGATCATGAAACGACTGTGGACCGGTGAAGAGGTGGACTTTGACGGGAAGTACTGGACCATCCACGAGGCCCGGATGGGCTTTACATCAGTACAACAGCCCCACCCGCCCATATGGCTGGCATGCCAGAGCGCTGGCGCGGCCCGCAGAGCGGCGCGGCTTGCTGACGCCATCTACGTCGCGCCCCAGGTTGGTTATGAAGACGTGAAAGCGTTAGCGCAGATTTGCGCCGATGAGCGAGTCGTCTTGGGACGGGAGGGCCGCGGGACGGTGGCCCTCAGCAGGGGGGTTAGCCTTGCTGCCAACAAGGAACAGGCGTTGAAGGAGGCGCGGGAGGCCGCTGAGTCGTCCTACCGCACCTACAGCACATGGAATATGCAGGAGGAGAGCATGGTCCAAATACATATCTCTTCTGACAGTGAGATATCAGATTGGGCGGTGGCCGGCAGCGCCGACGATTGCCTTGAGCAGTTCACCGCACTGCGAGATGAGGCGGGCGTGGACACGGTGGTTACCACGATATACAACCTCCCCAAGGGGCTTGAGGCCCGCAAGGAGTACCTGCAACGGTTCGCGGAGCAAGTCATTCAACGTATGAACTAGCTTTTGGTGAGCCCGCAGTCAGGGAGCAACGTTAGCATGACCAAGTTTGATTACGTCCGTCCTTCCACCGTGGCTGAAGCCGTTGGCCTTCTGGAGGCTCATGGTGACGATGCCCTGGCTATTGCGGGCGGCACCGCCACGGTGCTGCTGCTTCAGAAACGGATGCTGCGTCCTGAGCTGGTCGTGGACCTTGGCGGCCTGCCGGGGCTGACGGGCGTGGAACAGAACGGCGGTGGACTGCGCATCGGCGCGCTGACGCCTATCCGAGCCATAGAACGCGACGCAACAGTGCGCAGTTCATACGGCCTGCTGGCGGAGGCTGCGTCGCAGGTGGCAGGCGTCAGAGTGCGGAACGCCGCCACTGTTGGCGGGTCAGTGTGCTTTGGTGAACCCCAGACCGATTTGCCGCCCGCTCTCCTTGCCATGAACGCAACGGCCACAATCGCAGGCTCCCAGGGCAGCCGTGATGTGCCTCTGGATGAGTTCTTTCTGGGCCCCTATGAGACGGCGCGAGAGCAAGGAGAGGTGCTGACTCACCTATCTGTGCCGACGCCTGTGCCGGGTTCGGGTGGGTGCCACGTGAAATTCACCCTCGGCTCGCCGGAGAACAAGCCGGTGGTCAACGTTTCGGCGCTGGTGACTGTGGATGCGTCTACGGGCGCGCTTGCGGACGTGCGTATCGTCATGGGCGCTGTGGGCGGAGTGCCGATGCTGGCGCACAAGGCGAACGATACGCTCAAAGGTGAACGGCCCAGCGATGCGCTGATTGCTCAAGCGGCTGCACGAGCATCGGAGGAGGCGGACCCGATAGAGGATCTGCGGGGCTCCGTCTGGTACAAGCGACGAATTATCAAAGTGCTGGTTGAAAGGGCGTTACGTTGCGCGATAGAGCGAGCGAACTAAAGGTCGTTGGCGTCTCCAGGCCGTCGCTGGAGGCGGAGCGCAAGGTCAAGGGAGAGCCCCTGTACTTAGCGGATATGGATATGCCGGGGATGGCCCATGCCAAGGTGTTGCGGAGCCCTTTCCCCCATGCGCGCATCGTTTCTATCGACGCGTCGGAGGCGCGGGCGCTGCCTGGGGTGGTCTGCGTGCTCACTCGTGACGAGGTGCTGGCTGACAGCACCATCGACCCCTACTACGGCTACGTTTACCGCGACGTGCCCATCGTCGCAATCGACAAGGTGCGTCATGAAGGTGACATTGTCGCTGTGGTTGTTGCTGAGGATGAGGAGGCTGCAGAGGACGCGCTGGAACTCATAGACGTTGAGTACGACGAGCTTCCCGCCGTCATGGACATCGCTGCGGCGCTGGCCAAGGGTGCGATTCAGGTGCACGAGGTGTTCAAGCCAATAGCGCCCGAACTGCGGCCCATTGAAGGCACCAACATTTGCCACCACTCAACTCTTGCCAAGGGTGACATTGAGCAAGGGTTCCGGGAGGCGGACCATATCTTTGAAGATTCCTACTCCGCTCCTGCGGTGCAGCACTGCGCGTTGGAGCTCCACGGCTGCATTGCCAGCGTGGGTGACGACGAGATAACGGTCTGGACCAACTGCCAGTCGCCCTTCCCCCTGCGGACTGAATTGCAGCGTATGTTCAACAAGCCTGCCAGGGTGATTGTGCCCTACGTGGGAGGCGGATTTGGCAGCAAGAGCAGGGATAGGCTGGAGGCCGTAGTGGTTGCTGCCGCCAAGCTGGCGGGCCGTCCCGTCCGCCTTTTGCTCACCCAGGAGGAGACCTTCCAGACCTTCATCCGCCCTGCATTGACCTGCACCGTGAGGACGGGCGTGAAGAGTGATGGCACCATCGTCGCGCGGCACCATCGCTTTGCCGTAGACGTGGGCGCGTATTCCATCAGCGGAGCGCGCAGCGCCAACAACACGTTGAAGGTGGCCACGGGGCCGTACCGCATACCCCACGTTTTGGTGGAGTGTGACGCTGTTTACACCAACAAGCCACCCTCCGCGCCGTACCGTGGTCTGCCAACCACGCAGCACACCATGGCCTATGAAACGCAGCTTGACCGCATAGCCAATGAACTGGGCTTGGACCCCATAGAGTTGCGAATGAAGAACCTCCTGGTGGAGGGGGACGTTCATGTAACAGGTGACCTCCTGCGCTCAGTCCATGCCAAGGACTGTCTGGAGAAGGTGACATCGTCACTGGGGCCGCAATTCAAGGGTGAGGCAAAGGCGTCCAACGGAACGATTCGGGGTCGCGGTTTCTCGTGCAGCATCAAGTACACCATCACTCCATCTGAACCCACACTGGCTACCGAGGCGGAGGTGGAATTGCAGGAAGACGGCCTCTTTGAGATACGAATAGGCACGGTAAACATGGGGCAGGGCGTCGACACCATGGCCGCTGCCATAGGGGCTGAGGCTGTTGGCGTGCCCATTGAATCGGTGCGTATTCTTCACAGTGATACAGCGTTGGTGCCTCAAGACCATGGGACCACAGCCAGCCGTGCCACGTTCCATACGGGTAATGCTGTGCTGGACGCAGGCACCAAACTCAGGGCTGAACTCCTCTCCACGGCTTCAGACCTCTTGGAAGAGGATGAGGACAGGCTGGAGCTATCAGCGGAGGGCGTTGCCATGGTGGGCTCATCTGGCAGAAGTGTGTCGTTCACTGACATCGCACGGCACAGGGGCGGTTCGCTGTCGGCAAAGGGCGAGTGTTGGGTAGGCGGCGTTTACACCGACGAATCAGGTAAGGAATACCCAATCGCGTCCACCTTCTGGACCTTTGGTTCCGTGGGCGCAGAGGTTGAGGTGTCACGGGAGACGGGCGAGATACGGGTGCTGCGGATATCCGCTGCGGCCAACGTTGGTAAAGCGGTGAATCCGGAGCAGACCAAGGCGCAACTTGAGGGTGGCGTGACCTTTGACCTTGGCCCGTCGCTGTTTGAGCGCCTTGTTTGGGGTGACGGAGGTCAGCTTATGACCAGCACCCTTATGGACTACCCGCTACCCACTCTGCACACCATGCCTGAGTTCCACGTTGACCTGCTGGAGTTCCCTTATGACCAAGGGCCCTACGGTGCGAAGGGCGTTGGCGAGATGGGTGGCGTCATGGTACCCGCGGCCATCATCAACGCTGTGTACGACGCCACTGGCGTTCTCTTTCATGAGGTGCCACTGACGCCGGAGACGGTCCTGGCAGGGCTGGAAGCAGCGGAGGCGTAAAGGGAGCGCAGACGGCGCAGCCCTATGCCAGGGGTTCTAGGGGGCCCCCCTAGGTATTGTCTTAATAACGTTCGGGGTGGGCGGGTCGGAAGAATCACGTGCGTCACATTAATCAGGAAAGAAGCGACCGCATGCAGCTTGAGTTAACATTAAACGGCAAACTTGAACGTCGGGAGATAGCGCCTCATCACACCCTGTTGGACGTCCTGCGAGACGACTTCAACCTCAAGGGTACTAAGGGCTACTGCCACTCAGGCGTCTGCGGCGCATGCACCGTGCTGCTGGACGGCAAGCCTATCAGCGCCTGCATCATGCTGGCCTCTCAGACGCAGGGTAAGTCCATCACCACTGTCGAGGGACTTGCTAAGGGTGAGAACCTACACCCCGTCCAACGTGCCTTTGTGGAGAACTTTGGCCTCCAATGCGGCTACTGCACACCCGGCATGCTCTTGCTCACCGTGGCGTTGCTTGAGGAGAACCCGGAGCCTACAAAGGACGAGATTGTCGACTACCTGGGCGGCAACATCTGTCGCTGCACGGGGTACGCCAACATCCTCAAATCGGTACAGGCTGCCGCAGCGCTGACTAAGGAGTCGTCCCTGTAATGGAGTTAACGGATAGGTTTCGCGTGCAGGCGTCTAACAGCAAGGTCTGGGAGCTCCTGTGGGACCTCCCCCGCCTGGCGTCATGCCTGCCCGGTTGCGAGAGCATTGAAGCCATTGACGACACCACCTACCGAGCTCATGTGAAGCAGAGCGTGGGGCCGTTCAAAGTGGCCATGGACATGGACGTGAGCCTTCAGGAGGTCACGCCGGAGCGTCGTATTGTCATGGCAGGCGGTGGCGACGACCGCAAAGGCACGCGACTTAAGCTCAACCGTGCGGAGCTTGAGGTGGAGCCCGTCTCCGATAGCGAGTCTGAGGTCTCCTACACCATGGACCTGACGCTCTTTGGCCGCATGGCCACTCTTGGTTACCCCGTGGTCAAGCGCAAGGCTGGCGAGATGCGGGAGGAGTTCACCCGCCGCATCGTCGCTGAGCTTACTGACAGCTAGTCCAACGAGCGCAACGTAGACCATTCCAAGGGCGGTGACTCTCGCCGTGGCTCGACCATCCCCACTGCGACAAATGCTGCGGACAGTACACTGACCCCACCAATGATTCCGTATGTAGCTTGGAAGCCTATAGCATCGGCCAGCAGCCCTCCAACAACAGCGCCCACCACAAAACCCGCGTCCCGATACCACCGGTAAACCCCAATGGCGGAGGCCCTACGAGATGCAGGAGCGTAGTCACCCACCGCAGCAATGAGCGTTGGATAGGCTGCTGCTGTACCCAGGCCAAGGACGCTGGCGGCAGCCATTTGTAATGGAAGCCCTTCTACTGTGGTGATGCCCCAAATCCCAAAGGCCTGCACCACCATGCCTCCAAAGATGAGAGGCTTTCGGCCAATGCGGTCACCAAGGACACCCATGAATGACTGGCCGATACCCCAGACAAGGGGATATGTGGCTGCTACCACACCTATCTGCGTGATGCCGGTCCCCCGGCTGGCCAGAAATAGTGGCAGAAGACCCCAGACTGCGGCATCATTTATTTTGGTGACAAGCCCAGCCTGTGCGCAGCTCAATAGCGTGCGGTCCCGGGTCCCGGCAATGAAGGTGGCCAAGAAGCTCTGGGTGGGTGCTTTACGCCGGTCCTGCGCCGCCTCATCATCATGAGGCAAACGCGTTTCTCTTACCCAAATAGTGGAAATCAAGAGCCCCAGGACTGCCAGCGCAACGCCTATGAAGAATACGTTCGGCCTTGGTGCGTAGGCGGCAGCAAGAAGCCCGCTGACGAACGTGAGCGCGGCGACCCCAACATAGCCAATGAATTCATTTAGCCCTGTGGAAAGTCCGCGTTTATGTGGACCCATAATGTCCATCATCATGAGGATAGTGGCTGTCCAACCAAGGCCCTGGTTAATGCCAAGGAGGGCGTTTGCCAGGACAACCCACTC
>CAVOAJ010000044.1:0-10522 GCA_963693605.1 Dehalococcoidia bacterium
ACACTCCGTGCGCTGTCAGTGGTTGGGCTGCTCATCTTCTTTCTGGTGGGCCTTGTGCCAGTCTTCAACGCGGGCGACTTTCTGGACTACGCTGCGCTTCCCATTCCAAACGATGATGGACAGGTATCGCCTCATTTCACTCTGAGGAGTGCAGGCATATTTGTGGTTGAGGTGGGAATAGCGCTTGGCGTTATGGCCACGCTCACGCTGATATTTGACTACCTGTCGGAGAACACTCGCGATGCTGGATGACGTTACAGCCCGGTTCCCCTTTTGGATGACATCGATTCTGCTTATCGTCGGCCTGTACGGGATGATCGGCAAGCGCAGCTTGGTAAAAAAAATTATCGGCATGTCCATATTTCAGTCTGCCATCATTTTTTTCTTCATTTCACAGAGCACGAAACTGGGTGCCACAATCCCCATTATTGAGGAGGGGACTGGAGCGGTGGACCCCACGCTCTATTCCAACCCTCTACCTCATGTGCTGATGTTGACTGCAATTGTGGTGAGCGTCGCCATCACTGGCGTGGCCTTGGCATTTCTTGTGAGAATACGACAGCAGTTCAACAGCCTTGATGAGAAAGAGATACTGGAGCAGGTGCAGCGATAATCACTGATCAGCTTCCAATTCTCATACCTCTCCCTCTGCTGTTTGTGGCGCTCCTCGTGCCTTTGCTGGGCTTATGGCGTCCGTCTCTGGCGTTCCTCCTCACGGTGCTGGGGGTAAGTGTCTCTCTGGCAGCATCTGTTGGAGCCCTGTTGGAGGTTCAAAGCAACGGGGCGCTGCACTACCAGCTTGGCGGGTGGGCCCCGCCGCTGGGCATTGAGTACGTGGTGGACCTCATGGCTGCTTTTGTGGCCACGGTTGTGACTGGCGTTGCACTGCTGGTCATCATTGCGATCCGGCGGATGGCCGCTCAGGAAATGCCGCAGCGGACAGGTTCCTTCTACGGACTTGTGGGGCTACTGCTCACCGGGCTGACCGGCATGGTGGTCACAGGAGACCTCTTCAATCTCTTCGTTTTCTTGGAGATTGCTTCTTTGGCTAGCTACGCCCTGGTATTTACGGGAGGACCGCAGGCCATGATGGCGGGCTTTCGCTATCTGATACTGGGCACCGTGGGCGGGAGCTTCTATTTGCTGGGCGTGGGCTTCCTGTATTTCAGCACCGGCTCTCTGAACATGGCTGATGTATCAGCCAGGCTGGTTGGTCTGGAGGATTCCCGTGCGGTGTTGGCAGGTGCCGTGTTCATCTTCGTGGGGCTGGGGCTGAAGATGGCCTTGTTCCCCTTGCACCTCTGGCTCCCGGACGCTTACAACCATGCGCCGTCGTCGGTGAACTCGCTCATAGCGCCCATCATGACCAAGGTGGCGGCTTACGCCATGCTCCGCATGTTCCTGAATGTTTTTCCGCCCGGCTACCTGGATAGTGTGGTCCCGTTAGCGCCAGTGCTTGTTGGGCTTGGGCTGGTGGGTGTGGTGGCGGGCTCTGCGGCGGCCATGGTGCAGCATGATGTCAGGCGGATGCTGGCGCACAGCAGCGTGAGCCAGCTTGCGCTCATTGCTGTGGGTATTGGCCTGGCGACGCCCCTTGCGGCTGCAGCAGCGCTGTTGCACGTGATGAACCACGCCGTTATGAAGGCTTGCCTGTTCCTGGTGGCGGCCAACGTGCGTTACCGGACCGGCGACTCTTCCATTGACGGCTTTGCCGGGTTGGGCAAGCGCATGCCGGTGACCATGGGGGCTTTTACTGTGACGGCCATAGCCATGGTGGGTGTTCCTCCCACTGCGGGCTTTTTCAGCAAGTGGTACCTGGCGCAGGCGGGCATTGATGCTGGCAATTGGGCAGTGGTAGCAGTGGTGTTGCTGAGCAGCCTGATGACGGGGGTATACATGCTCCGGATTGTGGAGCGCGCGTACTTTGCACCATCACCAGTGGGAGAGCCCGGCCTGCCGGAAGGGCCCACTGGTAAAGGTCTATCCACTGCTACCAGGCAGGCTACGGCGACCGAAGCGGCTATCGACATGGTGGCACCAGTGGTTATTCTGGCTGCGGCGGCAGTGGGCCTGGGCCTTGCTAACGCCGCCGTCCTTACCCACGTTCTGCTTCCTGCGGTTGGAGGCTAGCAATGGCCGACGTTGAATCGGTCAGGCCGCTGCTTGCCGTGCTGGCGCCGGTTGCTGGTGCGCTGCTCGTAGCGTTGTCGAGCCGGTGGCCCAACCTACGTGAGGCATGGACCCTTTTGACAACGGTGGTCACGGTGGCGTTGGTGGCCTCTCTACTCTCCAGCGTGACGAGTGGGCAGACGGTGAGCACTACGCTATTCGAGCTATCGCCGGGGGTGGACATCGCCCTCCGTGCCGATGCGGCTGGGATGATATTCGGCCTGCTGGCGTCCTCCCTATGGGTGGCGGCCTCTGTGTATTCCATCGGGTACATGCGTGGACTCAATGAGAGTAACCAGACTCGCTTTTACGTTGCCTTTGCGTTGAGCATTGCAGCGGCCATTGGCGTGGCTTTTGCTGCCAACCTGCTGACCTTTGTGCTCTTCTACGAGATGCTGACGCTGATGACGTATCCCCTGGTGACCCACCGAGGGACGCCGGAGGCCATTAAGGCAGGGCGCAAGTACCTGGCGTACACCCTCTCCGGCGGGGTTGCGCTGATAGCGGCGACGGCGTGGATAGTCTCGCTAGATGTGGACCCAACATTCCGTGCTGGTGGCATCCTTGATGGAGTGACAGACAGCGCAACGCTTTGGAGCTTGTTCGCGCTCCTGACCCTGGGAATTGGCGTGAAGGCGGCAGTCATGCCGTTGCATAGCTGGCTCCCCAGCGCAATGGTTGCACCGACTCCGGTCAGCGCACTGCTTCACGCGGTTGCGGTGGTGAAGGCTGGAGCCTTTGGTTTTGTACGCGTCATGGGGTTCGTGTTTGGTGCAGCGCTGTTGGTTGACATGGGCGCATGGCAGGTGCTGGCCGGCTTTGCGGGCGTTACGCTCATCACTGGTTCAATACTTGCACTGCGCATCGACAACCTCAAACGCAGGCTGGCTTACTCCACCATCAGCCACTTGTCGTATATCGTGCTTGGCACTGCGTTGTTAGGCCCGGTGGGATGGACAGGCGCGTTGCTGCACATGGTGGCCCACGGCGTTACCAAAATAACGCTCTTCTTTTGTGCGGGTGCCATCCATGCACGCACGCATAAGGAAAACGTGAGTGAATTGAATGGCATTGGGAGGCAGATGCCCATCACCATGGGGGCCTTCGCTTTGGCAAGCCTGGGAATGGCGGGCATACCGCCGTTCATGATGTTTGGCAGCAAGTGGCTATTGGGGGTTGGGGCCATGGAGATAGACCAACCGGTACTGCTGGCGCTTTACCTGGTCAGCGGAGTCCTGAATGCGGCCTACTTGTTCCCGATTGTCCTGCGGGCGTGGAGGCCTTCCAGCACGCCACTCCGCTACAGTGAGGCCTCGTGGTTCATGGTGGCACCGTTATCGGTGACGGCTGCGCTGGCGCTGCTGCTTGGCATCTTTCCTGACATGGGCTTCAAGTTCTACACGCTTGCCGCTGCGGTGGGCGATGCCGTGGGGGTTACGCCATGAAGCCATCACGACGTTTGTTAATCGTAGTCCTAGTAGGGGCGGTTGTGGCCGTACTGGCTGACGTGCTGCTTGGCGGTGACGAAGCCCACCTTTGGGGCGAGGGTGTACCTGGATACTGGGCTGTGTTCGGCTTGGTGTGGACGGTGGTAATCGTAGTGGCGTCCAAGTGGCTGGGGCGTGTACTCCTCCGCCAGCCAGAGGACTTCTACGACGACAGTGACGCTGATGAATAGCTTCCCTCCCGCATTGGTGCTCCTGATTGGGGCCGTCGTTGCGCTGGCGTTGCCGGGGCGTATACGTCCCTGGGCCACGGTTGTCGCAGGGGGCGTGGTGATCATCCACCTCTTCTGGGTGCTGGGTGCAGATGCCACGTTGGAGGTTGAGTGGCTGGGCATGACGCTCACGCCCCTGCGCGTGGACAAGCTGAGCCTGGTGTTTGGCTACGTCTTTGCCATCATCACCTTGATTGGCGGGGTCTACGCCTTGCATATGCGTGGCCGCGGTGAGCAGGTGGCTTCACTGCTCTATGGCGGCAGCGCGCTGGGCGTCGTCTTTGCCGGCGACCTCCTCACAGTGGTGGCCTTTTGGGAACTCATGGTCGTCTTTTCCGCCTATGTCATCCTGGTGGGCGGTAGAGAGAGGTCACGGGGAGCGGCAGTCCGCTATGCGTTCGTACACCTGGCGGGCGGGAGCACGTTACTGGCCGGGGTCATCTGGCATGTTGCGGATACGGGGTCATTGGCGTTTAACGCGTTCGATGGCGGCCCGGCAGCATGGCTGGTGCTCCTGGGCTTTGCGGTAAACGCCGCCATTCCGCCATTGCATGCCTGGCTTTCTGATGCGTACCCAGAGGCGAGCATCACGGGCGCGGTGTTCCTGAGCGCCTTCACCACCAAGACGGCGGTGTACGTTCTGGCGCGCGGATTCGCCGGCTGGGAAATTCTGCTGTTTGTCGGAATTATCATGGCCCTCTACGGGGTGGTGTATGCGGTGCTGGAGAACGACGTCCGGCGATTGCTGGCCTACCACATCATTAGCCAGGTGGGCTATATGGTCGCGGCAATAGGCATAGGCACGGAGATGGCGATAAACGGGGCCGCCGCTCATGCGTTTGCCCACGTTCTGTACAAGGGCCTGCTGTTCATGGGTGTGGGCGCCGTGCTGTACGCCACGGGCAAATCTAAGTTGACGGAGCTTGGGGGTTTGGGGGGGGCAATGAAGGTAACGCTGGTGCTGTACATGGTGGGCGCTTTTTCCATATCCGCCTTCCCTCTGTTCAGTGGGTTCGTCAGCAAGTCGTTGGTCATCTACGCGGCGGAGGAAAGTCATATCGCGTGGGCTGTCTTTCTGCTTTACGGCGCCTCGGTGGGGACGTTTCTCCATACGGGCCTGAAGCTGCCATACTTCATCTGGGGCGGCCCGCAAAGCAAGGAGCCGGTACGACGCCTGCCCCCCGGCATGTATGTGGCCATGGGGGCGGCGGCTTTCCTGTGCATAGCCATTGGCGTGTACCCCGCTGTGTTGTACGACGCTCTGCCCTTTGCAGTCACCTATGAGCCCTACACTGCAGACCACATTGTGAGCAGCCTTGCGCTGCTGGGCTTCACGGGACTGGGCTTCTGGCTGCTCTTGGGCCAGCTCAAGGGTGAAGCCGCGATTACGTTGGACACGGACGTGTCCTACCGCAAGGCGCGACGCCCGTTGGAGGCGTTGGTGCTCTCTCCCTTGACCAAGGCTTTTGAGATGGCTGGACAAGCCGCCAACAGCGTGGTGCTAGCCGCGGAGTGGGCTATCGCCTCGCCAAATGGGTTGGTGAGGTGGGGACGCCGCATTCCTACGGGCACAGCCATAGTCGCCGTGCTGCTGACCGCGGCGCTAACTGTGCTGTGGAGCCTGGCGCGATAGGCGCTAGCTGAGGACAGCCTCACACTCCACCTCAATGAGGTAGCGAGGGTCCGCGAGGCCCTGAATGATGAGCATGGTGCTGGTGGGCCGGTTGTCGCCAAAGAATTCGTTGCGGGCGGGCCTGGTGGCCAGGACGTAGTCACGGCTGAGGACGTACGTGGTCGTCTTCAGGATGTCGTCCTTCGTGCCGCCAACAGACTTGATAGCGGCGTCAATGTTGGCGTATACCTGCCGTGCCTGAGCCAGGGGGTCGCCCTCGCCCACGAGGTTGCCATCCTTGTCCATCGCGGTCTGGCCTGCAATGAAGACTATGTTCCCGCGCTTGACGACGCTGGTGTAGCGCCCTCCGGGGTCACTCAGTGTGGGTGGGTTCAATCGTTCAACGTCTGCCATGGGAGTCCTCCTCGAGTATTGTCATGTTCTAGCGGGCCGTAGTATCGGCATATGGCTGCCATGTGTCCAGCCTGAGCTTGCACTTGGCATCCAACGCGGTATCATGCCCACGCCTTGGCCGGGTGAGCTATACCAGCCGGGAGTATAGGAGGATTACGTGTACAACGGCACCAAAATCTTGGACGTCCACAGTCATGTAAGGCCAATGCGGCCCAGCTATCTGCTCTTCAATGACCTCATGCACTCTCGCTATGCGCTGGAGAGTCCCATAGGCCCAGGCAAGCACTCCAGCGTGGCAGGGATGCGAGACGAAGACTTCCAGTCAACCTCTGCAAGCCACGCGGCGTACTTGGACGAACGGAACATCGACACCCAAATACTCAGCCCGCATCCCCTCAGGGTATTCGGCTGGATGGAGCCTTACCTGTTCAAGGCCTGGGTGCCGTATATCAATGACATGATATTCAAGATAGCGCAGGCCCAGCCTGACCGGTTTGTGGGAAGCTTCTACATGCCCCAAGACCCGAATGAGAAGGACACGACGCATTGCTTGGAAGAGTTGGAGCGCTGCGTGGACCAGTACGCGTTTGTGGCGGCTTGCGTTTCACCCGACATCACAGGCCGTCGTGATTCACCCGCCATGAGTGACCCGTACTGGTACCCTCTCTACAAAAAATGCCAAGAGCTAGACGTTCCCATCATCATCCACGGTACGGATGGGCTTGACCCTCGCTATCGTTCACTGCCGTTGCAGTATTACCAAATGACGTTCCTCACCGAGCAGTACATGGCTTTGGCCACTCTCAGGATGAACGACCAATTTGAACGCTTCCCTGGATTGAAGGTCATTGTCTGCCACTGTGGCGGCGCGCTGGACCGTCACATAGGCGACTACGCCTGGCTGGCCCGTGACCGTGACAACTCCGCAAACCTGTTCTATGACACCTGCTCCTATGACCTAGACTTCCTTGCCACGGCAATCAAGCAACGCGGCGTTTCCCAGATGCTCTTTGGCGTGGAGGCGCCTGGCGGAGGCGTGAACAACCGTCCAGGCACGGACAGGACTGCTGACGACATGGTCCCCATGATTGCTGAACACCCGACGCTCAGCTTCCTGACCGAACAGGACAAAATGGACATCTTCCATAACAATCCAGCCAGGATAGTCCCCAAGCTGGTGGATGCTCGTGCCACGAACGCAACGGCCAAGGTCAAGGCGTTCCTGGCCCCTGGTGAGGTTGCTGCGCCAACCCCAGCGTCCCGGTCAGTGAACCCCAACCCATGGGGGTTTAGCGGTTCTTAGCGCCTAGTTTAGGTGCTGCTAGGTAAGTACGTCGAAATTAGCAATGGTATACAGCCTAGGCCGTGCTAAATCGGGGCTTTAGAGTTACCATCGCCCGCATTGATAGCAATTCAGTAAGGAGACAAACGAACAATGGCTACGGAGACGCACTGGAAGTCGCTTTGGGTGGAGTTGTCAGGGAGCCAGACACGGTTCATCAAAGGGAAGAAGTACACGCATAGGGTTATTGAGGCTGGCGCAGGCGAGCCCCTAATCCTCATTCACGGTATTGGCGGGCATGCGGAAGGTTACGCTCGGAACATCATGAACCTGGCAAAGAACTTCCACGTCTACTCCATCGACGCGCTCTATCACGGCTACACGCTCACCGATAATTTCGACCACGAACGAACCACGTACCGCCAGGCGGAGGCCATTGTTGACCTGCTGGACGCGGAAGGGCATAAGTGGGCTCACATCAAGGGTGAGTCCATGGGCTCTCACATCGCGTTTGAGTACGGCATGCACTTCCCTGAGCGTGCTGGCAAGCTGATATTGGACACAGGCGCGTTCTTCATAGACTTCAAGCGCACCTTCAAGGAGCAAGCGGGAGGCGGGCCGTTGCTGTTTGACCTCTCCCGTGAAGCGGTCACCAACCCCAACCCGGTCAACCTGCGTAAGCGCCTGGAGTGGCTGGTAACGTCACCTGACCGGATTACAGATGAAATTGTGGACCTGCGGTTGAAGATGTACTCAGACCCCGCCATCAACGCTTCCATGCGGAAGGTATTTGGCATTGACGTGCCGCAGGAGCCTCGGCTCCGGTACACGGAAGAGGACTGCGCCAACCTGAAGCCTCCCACCATGGTCTTCTGGACGGAGAACAACCCAGGCGCAGGCCCGGACGTGGGCGAGCACTTTGCCAGCCTCATTCCAGGGTCCAAGTACTACTGCATGGCGGACGCCGCTCACTGGCCAATGTGGGAGCACCCGGAGGAGCATGACCGCGTGACCACTCAATTCCTCCAAGGGAAAATGTAGCGCGTCACCACTTTTATCAAGCTATCCAGCGCGGCGGTCCGGTATGACTAGGGACCGCCGCACGTTTGAGTGCATTGCGGAGAATTGTGTAAGAGCAACCTAGCGAGATGTGGTCTGGAGTCTGGTTGGTTAAGGAGGTAGCCCATGGGAGAGGTACTTGGAGTAGGCTGCACGCACTACCCCAGCTTGCTGCGCGGACCAAAGGCGTACACCAGCACCGTGCGGATGCTGATGGGTAACCCTGTGGTATCGGACAAAATGCGAGACCCTGCCAACTGGCCGGACGAGGCCAGAGACCAATGGGAGCGCCAGGATGAAGAGGCGCTGGCCCACGAGCAGCGGATGATTGACGCCTTCCGGGCGCTCCGACAGCGCATTGATGACTTCAAGCCCGACGCCATAGTCATCTGGGGCGACGATCAATACGAGAACTTCCATGAGGACCTGGTTCCGCCTATTGTGGTCCACTGTGACGCCGAATTTGTGGACGTTCAGCCTATGCTGCACGCACCTGACAACCCGTGGGGCGAGCCGGTGGACAAGAGGTTCTCATGGAAAGGCAACCATGAGTTGGGCAAGCACATTGCCACCCAGCTCATAGAGCGAGACTTTCCTGTCGCGTACTCCTATCGACCCTCCCATGCGCCTCACGGCATGGCACACGCCTTTGCAAACACCCTTGTGTACCTGGACTGGGACCGAAAGGGGTTCCCGTACCCCGTGGTGCCAATCTCGCTGAACGCCCTGGGGACCAACTTTGAAGTGGCGCAGTCAGGCTTTGGGCACCTCAAGCCTGAGCTTGCTGGCGTTGACCTGTCAGGTAAGCGGTCGCCACCAGGCCCGTCGCAGCGGTCGCTCTACAAGTTAGGGAAGCTGGTGCGTGAGATTGTCGAAGAGCGGGATGAGCGCGTGGTGCTCATGGCATCGTCAAGCTGGTCCCACTCGTTCCTCACTCAAAAGAACGAATGGCTTTTCCCGGACATCGCCACTGACCGCGTGCACTTTGAGCAGCTTGCACGGGGTGAGCAGCATCTGTGGGCAGACATACCCAACGCGCAGATTGAAGCGGCGGGAGGCCATGAGTGGCGGATGTGGGCGGCCTTGGCAGGGGCTACGGAAGGGCAGACGCCCACCGTGGTGGACTACCTGGAGGCGTGGGTCTTCAACTCAAACAAGTGCTTCTGCTACTTCGATCCGTAGGCGTCGCGCAGTTACGGAGCTACGTCTACGGGCCTGACCACCTTGCTGCGAGCAGCAAAATAAAAGATGACTGTCGTAATCAGCGCAACAACAATCATAGCTATGAGCCATATGTCATAAGAACCTGTGCGTTCAAAGACGACCCCCGGAAGGTACTGCCACGCCACGCTGCCATACAGGATGAAGCCGTAAATGGTGCCGCGAATGGTGTTGTAGAAGGCGGGGCCGTACTCACGGCCAATGATTGCCCACAGCACAGGCCATATGGCGTCCACGGGTGCTAACAACACTGTTGCCAAGAGGTAGCCCGGAGCTGACCCTGTTACCAGCAACACCACCATGGCGGCGGCCAGAAACAGCCCGAAGAAGCTGAGGACGTAGCGGCCGTCGAACTTGTCAGACAGCCAGCCCACCAGCAGCACTCCGCCCAACGTCATAGCGGCCAAAAAGCCGGTGAACCAGGCGGCAGTCGTGGTGGTGGCACCCTTGGAGATCAACAGCGGGAAGAAGTGGAGCTGCATGCTGAGTTCTACGGACAACCAGAGGACTGCGCCCACCAGCATGAGCCAGAAGAGCCGTGTGTGCATGGCCTGACGGGCCGTGAAGCCCCAGGACTCACGGCTGGGTGAGCCACTTGCGGGTGCCGAGATGCCGTCAGGCTCCAGCCCCTTCTCACTTGGCCTGTTGCGTACAAAGATGCCAACGCTGACGCCAGCCACCGCCAAGGCCACGCCACCTATGGCCGAGGTGTCGCGCCATCCGAAGGAGTCGACAAGAAATTCCACAACGGGGACCAGCGCGAACCCTCCGGCGCCCACTCCAGCAGAGAGGATGGAGAGCCCTAAGGCTTTGTTGTGGAGGAACCAATTGTTGGTGATGGCGGTGGGGGCCTGCCAGATGCACCAGTTGTAGGCCAGGCTGATGAACCCCATGTACACCACTACCAACATGAAGAAGCTGTTTACCCACAACAGCGAGACGAAGCCCATGCCCGCGACGATGGAGCTGATTACCAGCACGCGCCTGCCGCCAAAGCGGTCCATGAGCTTGCCGCCTATGGGGCCCAGCAGCGCGGGTGGCAGGATGG
>CAVOAJ010000045.1:0-10322 GCA_963693605.1 Dehalococcoidia bacterium
CCAGCCAGCCAGCAAACCAGTAACACCTATAAGGAGGGTGCCCGCAGTAAAGACGAGAGAGATGGACGCGCGGTCAAGCGATAGGTCTCGCTCAAGAGGCAGCAGCCATGTGCTCCTGCCGTACACCCAGAGGCCGCTGCTCAGTAGCCTGAGGACCGCCAGACCGCTTACTACCCACCACCCGTAAAAGACCGTGGCCCGGACGATGGGCTGTGCCATTCAGGTTCTCCTGGAGTATCGGGCACACATGGCCAACGGAATGCCACGCGGTCACGCCACAATACCACACGCGCCTTTTACCTGGCAGGTAAGGGAGATAGCGAGAGGCCCCGGTTACGGTCACCCGGGGCCTCATCACATTCGCAGTTAGTAGTGAACCGATTACTTCCCCTTCAAATGCTTGTTGAAGAAGACCAGCGTCTTCTCCCAAGAATCGTTGGCGGCGACTTCGTTGTAGCTCTCCCGGTCGTCGCAGAAGAAGCCGTGACCCGCATCAGGGTAATAGTGCACCTCAGACTCCAGGCCTGCGCCTTTCAGCGTATCTCTGATTTTGTCCACGTGGTCTGGCGGTATCATCTGGTCCTGCCCGCCAAAGAACCCCATGACTGAGCCTTTGATCTCCCCTGCCCGTTCTACGAGCGGCGTGCCACCCTCAGCCGGTGGGTTCACGATGCCGCCGCCGTAGAAGACCGCCGAGGCTTTGATACGGGGCTGTGTGACCGCGCCCAAGAAGGAGACTGTCCCGCCCATGCAGAAGCCAATGATGCCAACGTTACCAGCGTCCGACAGGTAATAGCGGTCCATGAAATCAATCACGGAGCCAATGTCCTGAGCAGTGAGGTCGTTGGTCAGCCCTTCACGATACTTGCCAACGGTCTCCATGTCGCCATACTGCGCCACGGGGTTTGCGCCCTTACGGTGAAACAGCACCGGCGCAATGGCAAAGAACCCCTCGCTGGCAATCCTACGAGTGATGCGCTGGATGTTGTTGTTTACGCCAAAGGCCTCTTGGATAACGATGATGGATGGGTAAGCCTCATCAGCAGAGCCAGCGGCCCCCTCTGTGCTCCCCGGACGGACTGCGTAGCCACGCATGGAGCCTTCAGCTACGGGGATATCAACGATTTCAAGTACGGTCGAAACTGCCATAAAAGATTCCTCCTCGTGAATGTCGCGGGCATTCTATCAAACATCGCCGCCGTAAGGCTCGGCGGCGTTACTTCTACAGGTGTTCCTTGAAGAAGGCCAGCGTCTTCTCCCAGGCGTCATCAGAGGCCGCTTTGTCGAACACGTCAGGGTCATCATCACGCATGAAGCCGTGGTCTGCCCCTTCATAGAAGTTGATGTCTGCATCAATCCCCGCATCCTTCAGCTTGCCCTTCACCATCTCCAGTTGTTCAGCCTTCATATTCACATCCAGCGCCCCATAGAAGCCAATGAGCGGGCACTTGATGTTGGAGGCTTCATCCAGGAGCGTGGGGCCGCCCTCCACATCAGGCACAAGTATCCGATTACCGTAGTAGACAGCCGCCGCCTTTATACCAGGAACCCTGGCTGCTGCCATGAAGGAGACCGTCCCACCCATGCAGAAGCCCACAATCCCCACCCGTGTCTCATCCACGTTGGGAGAGCGCTTGAAGTAGTCCATCAACGCAGTGAGGTCCGTGGCCATCGCCTCGTTGGAAACGCCCAGCCTGAGCTTCATGAACTCTTCTTGAGCATCGTAGGCTGTCGTTGGGTTTATCCCGTTTCGGTGGTAAAGCACTGGAGCGGCCGTGTAATACCCCTCTGCGGCAAGCCGGCGGGACCATCCCTGAATCTGGTCATTTGTCCCAAAGGCCTCTTGGATGACAATAACCGCAGGGTACTTCCAATCACCCGCGCCCACACCGCCAACCTCGCCACGGGCCGTGAATACGCGCATGGTGCCGTCTGGCACCTGAAGGTCAACAATTTCGCCAATGGTTGAACCGGGCATAAGTCCCTCTCCTCAATGAATAATGAACGTAGCTTGAAAGTCGCAGCGATTGTAGCAGAATCGCTCTTACGTCAATGTATAGCCGCCATCTATCGCCAGTATCTGGCCAGTGATGAACCGCGCTCTCTGCGACGCTAAAAACACGACTGCGTGAGCCACGTCCTCCGATGTGCCGTTGTACTTGAGCGCCTGCCGCCCCACAAAGAAGGGCGCAGTCACCGTTTCCGCTCGTTCCTTATTACGGTTGGTCAAGGGAGTGGATATCCAGCCAGGGCGCACGCAATTCACACGTATGTTCATGCCGCCCACTTCAACAGCCAAAGCACGAGTGTACGAGTCGATAGCCCCTTTGCTGGCGTGATGAGAGAGCGCCAGGCCGTGGACGGGGTGATAGTCAGGCAGGTTGCCGCTGATAGCTGCTATTGACGACATGTTCACGATGGCCCCACCGCCCCTCGCCTCCATGATGGGGACTGCTCGTTTACATATGTAGAACGTGCCAGACACCACTGTTTCGATAGTGTGGCGCCAGGACTCCTCATCCTCTTGCCATGCGCCCCTGGGGCCAGCGCCTGCGTTGTTGAAGACCACATCTATGCCGCCATAGTGTGATACCGCGCCCAGCACCATGGCCTCCACCTGCGCTTCATCCGCAACGTCCGTTTGGATAAACTGCGCCTCGCCGCCAGCCGCCCTAACCCCTTCAGCCACACGCTCTCCGTTCTCCGCGCCGCGAGAGGCCACAACCACCTTTGCCCCCTCTTGGGCAAACAGATTCGCAGCAGCCTCACCAATGCCAGAGCTGCCGCCTGTAACCACCACCACTTTGTCATCGAACTGCCCCATGTATCCCCTTATCGCCGTAGTGCGTCGGATGGTACGCCAGCGGCGCTGCTGTGTCCAAGCCCCTCCCCCGCTCAGTAGCCACAGTGGTAGGATGGGCCGCGCTTATTCCCATGACATTCCCGGAGGTTCTCGTGACCATCATTGACTCCTACACCCACGCAGGCCACAGCTGGCTGGAGCCTATAGACCTGTTGCTCTATCAGATGGAGGCCAACGGCATCGACAAGGCGGTCCTTGTCCAGCACAGAGGCGTCTACGACAATACGTATCTCTTCGACTGCGCCAAGCAGCATCCAGGCAAGTTTGCAGTGGTGGTGCGTGTGGACACCGATGAGCCAAACGCCGCTGAGGTTTTGGAGGGTTGGGCCAGACAAGGCGCGGTTGGCATCTCAACCAGCCCCACCATGCGATCACCGGGCGCAGACCCATTGGCCATATGGCGAAAGGCCGCAGAGCTTGGGCTGGTGGTCATCTGCCAGGGTGATGTGACTCACTTTGCCTCTGACGACTTCGAGGCTCTGCTACGGGACGTACCTGGGCTCACGGTGGTCATAGAGCACTTGGCCGGGGTCGGCCCCAACGGTCAGCCGCCTTACGCTGAATACAAAAAAGTTCTAACCTTAGCCAAATATTCAACTGTTTACATGGAGACAGGCGGACTCGGAGAAACAACTCCCAGGCCGCCGGTGCTCAAGCCAAGTTTCGACATAGGGAACGTCGCGCCCTACTTGGAAATGGCGTTGGAAGCCTTCGGGCATCAGCGAGTTATGTGGGGTAGTGACTATCCGCCGGTCAGCGTGCGGGAGGGTTACCACAACGCCCTGCATGGAGTTATGGACCACCCAGCGCTTGCAGACCCGGAGGTCAAGGACTGGGTCATGAACAGGACAGCAGCGGCGCTCTTCAAGCTGGGATGAGTCACTTCATCCACCAAAGCTATCCACGGGAGTGCAGAGGGGTAGTTCCTCTGCCGGGAGATAGAAAGAGGGTGTCCCTCTTTCCTCTACCTCAATAAGGCATCGGGTCGGGTGAGTGGGGAGAGTCAACGTGCATGCTTCTCGGCTATTACGAGCCCTAGATACGGCCTACCGCGATGCTTTGCAACGAAGCCCAGAGTGTGGACCAGATAGTACGCCGTTCGTCATCGACCAGCCGCCTGCCAAGTTTTAGGCGCATAGCTATAACGGCTTTGCCCGCCAGGAAGCCCCACGCACCGGGTTCCCTGAGCAGCCAGCGCTCCACCTCCGCTCCGTGGGCGGCAATGGTCTCTTCAATCACTGCCTGGAGCGTTTCTTGCGTCATAACAGCCATGCCCGCAGGATATCACCCCTCTCACTGAAACCTGATTCCCACATTCGTTGACGAGTGCCCTGTCTGAAGGTAAGCTCATTGCACCCTGGAGGTATGTGAATGGCTACTACGGATGCTGTCACCGCGACTGCTGAACTGACTGATGAAGAAGTAAAAGCTAGAGCATCCGTTGGTAGGGTTATTGTCGCTGGTCACGGATTCCAGCACCTCTACGGCAACACCTTCACCGTCCTCGTACCATTCATTTCGGCTCATTTCGGCTTAGGACCTGTTGCTTCAGGCTTCATATCTACAGCTCGACAGGTTAGCCAGGGCGTGTCTAGCATGGCCGGTGGCGTGGTTGTTGACCGCCTCCAGAGCAAGCGCGGCTACCTCCTGAGCGTCAGCCTGATAATTATGGCCCTAGGGTACATGCTCATTGGCTTTGCCCCCAATTACGCCATCGTTCTGGCCGCCCTAATGTTAGGTGCGGCGGCGGGTTCATTCTGGCACCCTGTGGGGCTAGGGTTACTGTCACAATTCTTCCCAAAGCGCAGAGGGTTCTGGGTCTCTATGCACCGCTCCGGTGGCAGTATTGGTGACGCCGCTGGCCCAATTATAGTAACCACGTTACTTAGTGTGGTCGCCTGGCAAACCATACTTCTTAGCGGTTTCCCACTTATTCTTGTTATGTCAATTGCCATGGCTTTGTTCATGTGGCGCTCAGGGTTAGCCGGTGGCCCTCCGCGCGCAAGTACTGACAGCGACCGAGGGTTTCTTGGTCAATTCAAGGCTTTTGGGACACTCCTCAAGAAGCCTAGCCTCTCAGTGCTACTGCTGACATCTGGATTGCGAGGCATGGCAGATAGAGCCTTGATGTGGTATTTGCCGTTCTACATGCTAAATAATCTCGGAATGAGTGCTTGGCTGATGGGAATGCATATCAGCTTGATGACCGTCTCATCTATCCTCGTAGGGCCAATGGTAGGGAATTGGTCGGACCGCGTTGGAAGAAAAACTGTAATCGTCACCATTTTGGCAGGAAGCACTATTACGACTTCGCTTCTCTCCATCTTCTCCGATGGGATTGCCTTCAGCATACTGCTGTTCCTCATGGGAACTACCATGTTCTCAGTCATAGCCCTCATCCAGACCGCCGCCATGGACATTGCTGAAGGTCAGAAGCTGGAAGGGAGCATGGTAGGACTCCTTTGGGGAAATAATGCGGTATTTGGCGCTATTGCCCCGCCCATTGCGGGCCTACTCATCGCGTGGTTTACTCCAAGTGACAGTCCTAGCTATTGGCTAATATTCCCATTCGCTGCAATTCTCTCTGGCCTTGGCATTTTAGGCGCACTGCTCTTGCCCAATTTGAACAAGGAACGCGCCGACAGAGCAGCCAGAGCCAGCTAACCGCAGCGAATGCTGCGGCCTGGTTTCTGAATAACTCCGGTAAACTAGCTAGCCAAACGCGGGCAAAGGCGCAGCGCGTTCTCGCCCAGCATCTTGCGCTTGGCGCTGTCGGACAGCCCAGGCCATTCAACAACCTGCTGCACCGCCTCCGGCCACGCCGTATCTCCGTGCGGCCAGTCCGTGGCAAAGAGCAGCATGTCCTCGCCTACCACGCTCACCACATACTCCAGCGACCTCTCCCATGTATCGATACCGTGGAAGTAGCGCCCGCCCTTGATGACATCACTGGGCATGGTGTGGAGCGATGGCGTGTGGCCCGGTGACATTGCGTAGTGCGCGTCAAAGCGGTCCATGATGGAGGGCAACCACCCTGCCGCGGTCTCAATCACGGCTACGCGCAGCCTGTCGAATCGCTCCATGACGCCACCGCCTACAAGCGCCCCCAAAGATGCCATCCCCGCCCATGGGTTGCTGAGTCCGTGTTGCAGGAACCACGCCCCTTGCAAATCAAACGTCCCTGGCTGGTATGGAGGCCTGCCAGTGCCGCCGTGGATGAGGATGGGCAGGTCCAGCTCTTGCGCAGCTTCATAGATGGGATAGAGCTGTCGGTCATCCAACAGCATGTTGCCGGGGCCGTTGGGCGGCATGTAAATGCCAACCATATTCATGTCAGCGGCGGCCCAGTGTCGTATCTCCCTAGCAGCGTCCTGCGGGTCCCGCATACTCACCACAAGCGTCCACTTGAGACGCTCCGGTGCTTGAGAGCAGAAGTCGCTCACCCAACGGTGGTACGCCCGGTAAAGCGCGCTCTCAAAGCCAACGTCACGCAGCGCGCAATAGCTGGAGACGTGCGTTGGATATATCACGTCAACGTCAACGAAAGAGGCGTCCATGTCCTCCAGGCGCACCTTCACGTCCCAGCTCGCCTCCCTACGGATCACAGGGAGTTCACCCTGCTCGGGACGCCCGAAGTTTTTACGTCCGGAGGTGGGGTGAAGAATGAACTCTCGGCCCACCAGCCCAAAGCTGTCGCTGCCGCCCAGGGGGTTGTCCGACACTCCCGGTGCGATAGCCGCTCTCCTGCTGGAAGCCACTGCCCCGGAGCCGCCCTGCTCTATGTCTCGGAGGATGGCCGTCTTCAGCCGCTCAAATTCCTCCTGGTACTCAGGGTCCATGTACTCGCCGTACATTTCGTGGGGACGCTCCATAACGTGAGAGTCCATATCAACCACTTGCCAGCCGTTCCAGGCCATGGGCGCTCCTCCTCCGGTGTCGTGTGCCTAAGGGCGATAGTCTAGCAAACAGCGGCTTGCCGTGCGCCTCTGCGGACGGTATCGTGGAGGTACGGGGACCGCGCCCCGCAATCGGTCCCCGGTGACACCTCTCTGTCCACACCAATCGCCAATAAGCAGCGACGCCTGCGCCTCCCAGGCTATGGGTGGGCTGTTGCAGCCGTCGTCTTCTTTGGGCTTGTCCTCACCAGCGGCTCCAATCAATATGCCTTTGGCGCTTTTGTGGAGCCCCTAGAGACGCAGTTCGGCTGGAGTCGCACCCAGATCAACGTCTCTATTTCTCTGGGGTTCCTCACGGGGCTGCTGTCACCCTTTATTGGAAGGCTGGTGGACCGCGTAGGCACCCGCCCGGTCATGGCGGTGTCGCTAATGATGCTTGCCACGTCCTATGGCCTTCGACCGCTGATGACAGAGCTATGGCACTGGTACGCGCTCAGCCTGCTGGCCCACGCCGCCATGCCAGGGGCCGCCGTTTTGCCGACGGGGCGAATAGTGGGCATGTGGTTCCCGCGCACCAGAGGCCGCATGATGGGCGTCACCATGATGGGCGCAAATTTTGGAGGTATGACCATGCCACTGCTGGCAGCCTGGGTCATCTCCACCGTAAGCTGGCAGGCGGGTTACGGCACGTTCGCTGTCCTAGCCGGAATCGTGGCGGTGGTCGCGATGGTGGTGGTGCGCGACAAGCCACTTCAGCCAACACCTGTGTCTGTGACGCGTGAGCCAGGGGCCGTCGCCCCGGGGAGTGTAGACGTAGGGTCGGTGAGGGAGGCTCTGCGAACCAGGTCATTCTGGGCCATGACGGTGGCCATCACCATGGGCAGCTTCTCTTACCACGCGGTGCTGTCACAGATCATCCCCCACCTGACCAATCAGGGGCTAACACTGAACCAGGCAGCAAGTTACCTGAGCGTCTTTGCGCTGTTTGGCATGGTGGGCAAGATAGTCTTTGGTTACGCCACGGAGCGTGTGCCCACTCGGTACGTTTTCATGGTCAGCCTGGTGTTCCAAGGCATAGGGCTGGCGGTATTGACCACGCTGGCAAACACTCCTGCCATGTGGGCTGTAGTCTGGATATACGGCATGGCTTTTGGCGGCATGGGAGCCATCTTCCCCATCCTTGCCCAGGATATATTCGGCCTGCGGTGGTACGGGTCCATTTACGGACTGGTGAACCTTGCCACAATTTTCTCAGCGGTGATTGGCCCTCTCATGACCGGCCTTGTCTTTGACAACACAGGCACGTACACGCTGGCGTTCCTGGCAACCATTGGCTTCTACGTGGTGGGTATTGTCGCGCTGACCATGGCCAAGCCGTTACGGCCCAGAGGCGCAGACTAGTTGCCAATGCGGACGGGGTCAGCCACGTCCTTCACGGCACGAATGATGGACATAGCGGTGAGGCGTCCCGTCTTGGGGTTCTCACTGGGGATGTTCTCCACATGGATGGTCAGCAAGCCAAATTCGCCCTCCACGCGTACGTCGTGGCAGTTGCGGTCCAGTCCCGGCACCGCAATCAGTCGCACCATGGTCCGCTCAAAGCCAACGCCCGCCAGTCCCACGGCAGCGGACACGTTGAGGTTGGAGGGGAACCCCTTGGCAGCCTCCAGCGCATTGCCGTAAAAGACCTCTCGCTCCTCCGTCAGTCCTTCCAGCGATATCTCATGCTCCAGCAGATACGGAGCCCCCTCCAGACCGTGCGGCGGCTTGCGAGACGTCATGGTGACGTCGTAGATCTCACCTATAGAGGCTGACTTGAGGCCGTCCAGCCCTGCAATGGCCCCGGAGGGCGCGTACAGGCGGCAGTTGGCCTTGCGGGCCATGTCCATGGCCTCAGGGTGCTGTATGAGCGCCCCAATGCTGATAACCATCAAGTCTTTGCCTGCCGCAAAGGTCTGTTCTGCCAACTCCGGCACAATGGAGCCAGCGGCAGCTTCGATAACGAGGTCCGACTGGGCGATGAGGTCCGCAAGCTCAAGGTACGGCGGCGGCGTTTGCAGCGTGGCGAGGAAAGCATCGGCTCGGTCACGAGAGCGACTGGTCACACCTACCACGGTGACGGGAAGCTGCCCGCCCTGCGCGGCTTTCAATAGCGCCTGGCCAATAGCCCCACACCCAACGATGCCTATGGTTGTCATGGTTATCCCCGTATTGTCAGAATCAGTGTGTCAGTCCAAAGCACCGATGCTAGCTTTCAGCCTACGTAGGATGTCCTCAGCACTCTTGGAGTTCGTGCGCATGTCCACAAGCTCCCTGAGTAACGCATCCTGTGTCTGTTTGCCCTGCTCTTCATCTGGGTAGGGTTGATAAAATCTGGCCTTCTCATCCGGCGCTAGCTGATCGATTATCGGCAATGCCCACCTGGGTACATCGCTTTGTTCAAGGTAGCTCACGCCGGCCCTCCTTCGCTCTTAGGCAATCTGCTAACGCTCCCTACCGCAGTACAAACGGGTCCGGCGTGGTGTCGGCCAGCTCCACCCATACGCTCTTGGTCTGAATGAACTCGTCGATGGCCTGCATGCCAAGCTCGCGCCCGTAACCGCTGCCCTTGTAGCCGCCGAAGGGTGACGCGTATGACAGCGCACGGTACATGTTGATCCATACCGTCCCCGCCTGAAGCTCTCGTGCCACACGGTGCGCACGCTGGACGTCCTTGGTCCAAATACCTGCCGCCAGGCCGTAGAGGCTGTCGTTGGCCCGTGCTATGAGTTCTTCCTCGTCGCTGAACTTCTGCACGCCCAGCACAGGCCCAAAGACCTCCTCTTGCGCCAGGTAGGTGTCATTGCTCACGCCGTCAAAGATAGTGGGCATGTAGAACCACCCGCCGGAAAGCTCAGGGCTGTCTGGGCGCTGGCCTCCGTAGATAAGCTCCGCTCCATCGTTCAGGGCGCTGTCCACAAAGCCCTGCACCTTCTCAAGCTGCGCGGTGGTGGCCATGGGCCCCATCTCTGAGTCCATGGCGCTGGGGTCACCCATCTTGATTTTCTTCGTCCGGGCCACCAACCGTTCCATGAATTCATCGTGCATCTTCTCGTGGAGGAACAGGCGTGACCCTGCGATGCACGTCTGCCCGCTGGCGGCGAATATGCCGGCGATGCACCCGTTGACGGCGTTGGGTATGACGGCATCCTCAAACACGATGTTTGGCGACTTGCCGCCAAGCTCCAGCAGCAGAGGCGTCAGGTTCTCAGCGGCCAGCCTGGCGACGGCCTTGGCGGTGTCGCGTCCACCAGTGACGGCCAGCTTGTCGATGCCAGGGTGGCTGGACATAGCGACGCCTGCGGTCAGGCCAAAGCCTGTGACCACGTTGAATACGCCCGGCGGAAAGCCCGCCTCCTGGATCAGCTTGGCAAATTCCAATGCCGACGCCGATGTGTTCTCTGATGGCTTGACCACAACTGCGTTACCTGCCGCAAGGGCGGCCGCAAGGCTGAACGACAGCAGCAGCAACGGTGAGTTCCACGGCGTGAGAATGCCAACAACGCCTATGGGTTCTTTTAGGG
>CAVOAJ010000046.1:0-10071 GCA_963693605.1 Dehalococcoidia bacterium
ACCGTGGCTTACGACCCATCTTGGTGGTGATGTAAACGTTCTGTCGCACCCCCGCCAGCGACTTCCCCAGCAGACGTTCAGACGCGCCCCAGCCATAGGACTTCGCAGTATCGAAGAAGTTGATGCCCAGATCCGCCGCCAGTCGCGTGGCGCGGATAGCCTCATCCTCTTCAACACCACCCCAGCGCTTTTCGCCCGACGCCCAGTTGCCGGGACACACCACTGAGACCTCCATATCACTCTTGCCGAAACGCTGGTAGCGCATGCTGCTCCTTGTGCTGAAAGTTACGCTGGCACTGTACCTGCTGACGACTCACCGCTCAAGCGGCGCATGTTGACAGCACGACGCTCCGTTGATAAACGGGTGACAGCTTCTGCGAGACGAGGTTACTTGTATGACAACCGACGACCGCGCCGCCAAGGTGGAGCGTATGACTGGCCGCATCACCCGCTACTACGAGGGGTGCAACAATGCCGACGCCAAGAAGATAATGGACGAGTTCATCCCGGAGGCGGTCCACTATTTCCCACCGGGCATGTATGGGGGCGCGTACCGGGGCGCGGCAGCGATAGCTGAGCGCTGGCAGGCCGCGGTGGCCAACTTTGGCTCCTACTGGCACATAGACACGCTCACCGTGAACCCTGACGACAACTGTGCGGTGCTGGAGTGGACACACTTCAAGGCGAAGCAAGGCACAATGCTGCGCGGTATCGAGTGGGTAGACTTTGACCCTGCGACGGGCCTAATAATAGAGATACGTGCGTATTACGCATCGCCACAGTCGCCTGGCCTGAAGGTGCTTGAGTTGGAGGGGTTCGACTATGCGGGACGGGGGTACCCTTCAGCCCCACCGCCGGGCACGCGCTAGCTGTTCAGCCGCTCTATCTCAGCCTTCAACGTGGCCTGCCACTCGTCGAGGGGCATCGTTAGCGGGAGCGTCATCTCCCACGTGCCGCCGTTGAACGCAACCGAACCTGGGTCCTCTTTCGTGAGCTCCACGCTGATGGTCTCTCGGTCTATATCAAAGGTGTCGGTCACATCGTAGACCTTCGCCATATCGTCCATGTTGATGATGTCGTTCGTCATAGGTTTCTCCCGAAAATTTCTTATACCGAGTGCAGAGGGCGCAGCCTTTTGCCGGGGAGAGTGAGGGGGGTCCCTTGACTCTTAGGCGTTACGAAGGGTGGGTTGGGTGGAAAGAACGGCGTATGCCACTGTAAGACCCTCCGCACGCCCCTGTTACCCAATCATAATCAGGTGCACCTGTCCCGGCCCGTGGACACCTATGGAAATGGTCATCTCAATATCCGCTGTACGGCTTGGGCCAGAGATGAAGTTCATGTAATTGGTGTCTCTGCCATTGTTTTGCATGTACTGCATCCGCCGAATGGCAAAGACGTCATCAAGGCTCTCCATCACCTGGGCCGGCTCCACCAATGCTATGTATACCGGCGGCGCCAGGGAGACCATACGACTAAGTCCCTTGCGCGGGATGACCACGCAGCTACCCGTCTCCGCAATAGCGTAATCAACTCCGGTGATGCCCACCTCTGCCTCAAAGGACAACCCCTTGAGCTGGCTGCGATGACGTGTGCGGCCTGAGGCCAACACCAGGGGGTTGATTCCCATTTTGCGCAGAGCGCCGTCAACGTCCACGCGCTTGAAGATGTCTTGGGCTGAGCGGGCTGCCTTTTTCGCTCCGGCGTCCCGTGCAATCTCAGCGACAGCCCTGGCTGCCTCTTCGGGACCAGGCACCCGGTTCACCCGCCATCCCATCTGCTCAGCGCGGGACAGGAGCGCGGTGATAAGCCGTTCCCTCCGGGCCTCATTCTTGGCCTGAATGGTGCGTACCTTCTGCTCCTGTTGGGGCAGTTCCATCTTCAAGCTGGGGTGGTCCGGCACATGCTTCAGAGGCTCGGTACGGCCAAGAGCAGTCCTGACCCGTTCCAGGAATTCTTTCTTTGCTTGTTCATCAGGGAGGAGCGTCATGGTTACTACCTACGGCTTGTCTAAACTGTCACGCCAGACTTCACTGAAGGACTTGGGTGCCAGGGCGGGGAAGTCCCGCTGCTGCGTCCACCCGGATACCATGGGAAGCGGTATGCGTTTGATACGCCCGCCTCTGGCAACGGGGCGCTGCAACAGTCTCCCCAGCTTGGCGGAACGGTTCATGGCCTGCCGTGTCTTCACTGAACTAAACCAACGGCGCACCATGAGCTTCTGGATCCATGGGGCTGACCCTTTTACGCCGTTGCCGCCCTCTGTTGCCCTACCGCGCAGCCGGAGCAACAAGCGTGGTATGTCTATCTTCACAGGGCATACGTCCTTACATGCGCCACACAATGACGACGCAAACGGAAGCTCTTTGCCCTCATCCATACCCACCAACAACGGAGTGAGAATTGCGCCAATAGGCCCTGAGTACACCCAGCCGTAAGCGTGGCCGCCCACCTTTTGGTACACGGGGCAGGTATTCAGACATGCGCCACAGCGGATGCACTGGAGCACCTCTCGCATCTCAGGGTCCTTCAACACGTTCATGCGGCCGTTGTCCACCAAAACAAGGTGGTACTCCTCCGGACCGTCCTCGTCAGTCGCTGAGCGAGGCCCACCCAGGAACGTAGTATAGGCAGAGATGCGTTGGCCGGTTGCGGAGCGAGGCAACAACCTGATGAACGTGGCCAGGTCTTCCAACGCGGGCACCACTTTTTCCATGCCTGCCAGGGTCACCAGCACTCTAGGCGCTGAGGTTGTCATGCGCCCGTTGCCCTCGTTAGTTACAAGCATCACCGTGCCGGTCTCCGCCACAATGAAGTTGGCCCCCGTGATACCCATGTCTGCGGTGGCAAATTTGTCACGCAATTCATCCCGGGCAATACGGCAAAGCTCTTCAATTTCATTAGTTGGTTGGGACTTCAGCCAGTCGTGGAAGAGGTCGGAGACCTGCTCTCGGGACTTGTGCAATGCCGGTGCAATGATGTGGAAAGGCGTCTCTTTGGCAAGCTGGATGATGTACTCTCCAAGGTCCGTCTCCACCGGCTCAATGCCGTTGGCCTCCAGCACCTGGTTGATACCCATCTCCTCAGAAACCATGGACTTGCTCTTAACCACGCGCTTCACGTCATGGCGCTTGGCAATCTCCAAAACAATCTTGTTGGCCTCATCCGCATCCTTGGCAAAGTGGACGTGGCCGCCGTTCCTGGTAACTGACTTATCCACCAACTCAAGGTAGTAGTCCAGATTGGCCAGCGTCTGTTGTTTGATGGACCGGGCCCGCTCCCGCAACTGCTCCCAGACCGGCTCCGTAACCTCTTCTACCGCAGCGTCACGCAGATCCGCAAAGCCGTGGACCACGCGGCCCAAAAGCCGCTGGAGCCCCTTGTCATTCAAAGCTGCCTTGGAGGCTGATTGGAATTCCTTGCTCTTAACCTCGCTCATCAGGCGCGCCCCCCCTCTTGGGCCAGTAACTCAGCCAGGTGCATGGGCTTCGCCTTCATGTTGCGGCGGCTCATGGCCCCGCCCATCTGCATGAGGCAACCGCTGTCATTGGCCACCACCACGTCCGCACCGCTGGCCTCAATGGATTGAAGCTTGCTGTCCAGGATGGCAGTGGAGATATGCGGGAACTTTACAGAGAAGAGGCCACCAAAGCCGCAACAGGCCTGGGATGCTTCCATTTCCACAAGTTCAACTCCCTTGACGGCTTGAATGAGTGACCGTGGTTGGTCTTCAACATGAAGCTCTCGAAGTAAGTGACAGGCGTCGTGGTAGGTGACCTTGCCAGCGAATGACGCGCCAACGTCCGTGACTTCAAGCACGTTCACAATGAATTCGGAAAATTCATAGGTACGAGAGGCCAGATCCTCAGCACGGGCCAAAGCATCTGCATCATCAGCGAAAAGCTCGGAGTAGAAGGAGCGCACCATGCTGCCACAGGAGCCTGACGGCACAATCACGTAGTCATTCCCGTCAAACACGTCCAGGAAACGGCGTGCCAGGTCCTTGGCCTCCTGCCGGTAGCCTCCGTTGAAGAAGGGCTGACCACAGCAGGTCTGTGCTTCTGGGAAGTTCACGTCAACGCCAAGGCGGCGTAGCACCTTGACCACAGCTTCGCCCACCTGGGGGTAGAACTGGTCAATGGTGCAGGTGATGAACAGAGACGCTTTGATGGACTGACGACCACGACGGGTCTGGTGCATAGCACCGCAACGGTAGCAGACAGGTCGTGGGCTGACAAGGGTGGGAGGATAAATGCCAGAAGCCTAGAGCGCGAAGCGCTTAGGCGTGCTGCTCAGCCTCAAAGGCCGCTATGGCCTCTTCCGCGTACTGGATATTGTTGCAGCGCTCACAAACATCGTCAGGGATGACACCCCAGCGCATGAGAAAGCCAAAAACAAAGCATCCTGTGCAGAAGCCAACAAAGGCCTCCAACGCCGCGAAGAAGATGAGCACCCCCACCACCGCATAGGCGGCCCCCACCTGCCCGAAACCATAGGCCAGCACAATAGCAGTCACGGAGAAGACAAGGCCAACCATCTGAGCAAAACGCTTGGGTGGGCCAGCAACTGCCCTGTTGCGATTAAGGAGCTTGGGAGCAATGAGCTTCGTGGCAAGCATCCCCATGGGACTCAGGCTGGGGCCCGTAAACACACGGGCCAAAAAGCCGTACGCCAGCACAAAGAGCAGCCATCGGACATCAAACAGGATGATGGATGCAGCCAGAACCACCACCATGCCTGCCACGCTCCTGGCGGCATACTCGTTCACCGGATGAGGAAAGCTGAAGGTCTCACGCAACCATCCCCGGCCAGAACCATCACTTGTTACAACGTTAGTCGCCATTGAAGTCTGTCTCCTCGTAATCGGCTGGCTTAGCCACATGGGCTAGATTTTTGACAATAAAAAAGCCCCCGTCCATATGGTGTCCATAGGCTGACGGGGGCGTCCCAGAATGGGATGCCTTTGACCTATGGGACGTTTATACAGACGCAGGTGCAATACATAAGTAACTTGATAATAGCCAGCAGGTAGCGGTGTGTCAACAAACGGTTACATCAACCGAGCCTGGCGCGCCTCAATCGACAGCTATACCACCGCACCAGGCCACACGCCGCCGCCAGGTTCAGACCCAGGCTCCATCTTGGCCGTGAACTGGTATGACAATGACCGCTCATCAAAAAGCTCCTCCGGTACAAGACGGCGTCGCGTCAGCCCTTGTTCGTGGGCGTACTGGAGGAACTGGTCTATCTCTGCGCGGTTGGGGCCAAGGCCGTAGGGCCACGGGTCGTTACCAAACATATCCATCGTCTCATCCAGGTAGCCCCGCATCAGAGGAATGGTGTTGGTGCGTTCATTCTGAAGCCACTGATATGCCTGTGCCTTCGCCTCGTCGTATGCGCGACACAGTTCCACGCCAAAGTCAGGCCACGCCTTGAGCGCTTCATTCGTGGCCACAATCACGTGGACAATGGGGTTGAACCCCGTGCGCTTGTAGTAGTCCTTCTGTAACTCCTGCGCGTTCGTGTACAGACGACGCACCTTGTCACGCTGGTCAGGCGGCACAGGAGGGGTGGCCTCACTCATCAGGCAGTCCGCCGTGCCGTCCAGCAGTCGCTCCATACCCAGGTACGGACTTGGCACGTAGGTAATCTTCACGCCGTCAGGGAAGGACTGGCGGTCATCCAATTCAGGAATGGAGGTGGTCCATTCGACTTCCTGCGGCTCCACACCCGCCTCCTGCAATGCGGCCCTGTGCCAGAGAGAGGCGGTGATGAAATACCCCGGCACATGGACCTTCTTTCCACGGAGGTCAGCCAGGGAGTAAATATCACTGTCAGCGCGAACGTAGACGTACTGCTGCACAAAGAGACGGTCAGGGAACACCGGCACGCCCTTCACCGGGTCACCCTGGTCGGTGACAAACGCAAGCCGTGCCAGAGGGATTTCAGCCGCGTCAAAGTAACCCTTCAGCACGCCCATCACGCCCGGCACGCCCGCTGGCACGTGGTTGGCCATGATGTTTTCCATAGGAACCGTGCGATTGAGCAGTGGCAATGAGCGGTCAAATTTCTGGATGGCCAGGGTCATTACACGAGATAGCCGTGGGGTCGCCATGTTGCGTCTCCTCAGGTCGTGATTGAAGGCAAATTATACCATTCGTCCTACTGCCCTGCTCCGCTCTCGATAACATCGCCAGACTGGTTGACTATGCGATACCCCGTGATCTTCCACACGTAACCGTCCAGCTTCAGCCAAAAACGAACGTCAGCCTCATACGTCAGCGAAGGTATCGATTCGACAGTGGCAATGTTGTCATTGCGATGAACGGCCCATTCAATACCGTCGTCCCCGCGCACAGGCAAAGTGCCTGCGACCGCCTCCGTGAATGTCTCCAGCGACTCTCGCTCTTGAAGGCTGGGATGCGATGCAACGTAGGCAGTCTCGACGTTGTCCCTTTCAACAGACTTCGCAAAAGCGTCCGCCACGGCAACCGGCGGCGGCTGCATCTGGAACGACAAGCCAAGGCTGATGGCGCCTAGCATGAGGGTGAAAATGGCCGCCAGCCGGAACGCCAGCAGCGCGACGGGCGAACCAGGGACCAGCCTTGACCCAGCTACCGCCCCAAAGGCTCCGGCCAGAACGGCGGGCAGGTAAATAACCAGGAGGAACCACCCCGGCTCAAACCATGGCCCGCGTAGGACGATCACCTCAACGATGAAGAAGCCAAGTAACGGCAATGCAAGCCAGAGACCCCACAGGTGCGGCTTCCAACGCCATGAGCTTGCGAAAATCATTCCCAGAATGAAGGCGACAAAGGCCACAACAGGAATCGCAGTCATAGTCCCAAATAGATGATGAGGGTTGGAGCCAACAATCAGCCCTGGCGCCAGAAGCCCTGCCATGAGGGCCGCGCGCAAGAAGGACGGCAGGAGGTAACTGCGGTGCTCACGCAAAAAATTCAACGGCTAGTTCCCATCCTTCTGACCAGCATTCAACAGACCATGCTGCACGGCAAAGACTGCGGCTTCACTGCGCCGGGAGAGCCCCAACTTGTCCAGAATACGACTCACATGATTACGAGAGGTATTCTCACTTATGATGAGCTTCTCAGCAATTTCCTTGTTGGTCAGTCCCCTCGCCACCAGCTCCACCACCTCTCTCTCACGTTCTGAGAGCGTCTCCACCGCGTGGTCGCTCTCCTTCTGTGTAAGAGATGCCAGCCGCTCCATGACCTTCTTCGTCACAGACGGGTCCAGCAAGCTCTGGCCCCCGGCCACCGCCCTGATAGCGCTCAATAGCTCAGAGCGTCCTGCATTTTTGAGCAGATACCCAGATGCCCCAGCCATGATGGAGGCCATCACCGCCTCTTCCTCCCCAAAGGAGGTGAGCATGAGCACTCGCACGTCTGGGTGGGCGCTCTTGATGAGCCTGCACGCCTCCGTACCGCTCATTTCACCCATCCGAACGTCCATCAAGACTACATCTGGAGGCGGGTTGCCAATGGCCTGGACAGCGTCATCACCGGAGCCAGCCTCCGCTATCACCTCAAGGTCTTCCTCCGGCTCCAGAATGGCCCGCAGTCCGGTGCGCACCACCTCATGGTCATCCACTACCATGATACGAATGTTTGCCATTGCCTCACCTCTCTAATCGCAGCCCTACATTCAGGCAGGCAGCCACACACTTACGTGCGTTCCCTGCCCTGGAGTGCTCTCTATTGTGTATTTGCCCTCTAGTTCTTCTGCCCGTTGGCGCATGTTGGTCAGACCATGGCCTGGGATGCTCTCCTTCACGTTGAACCCACGACCGTCATCATGGACGGTCAAACGAAGGCCGTCTGGCAAGAACTCCAAGCCCACGTTTACTTTAGAAGCTCCCGCATGCTTGAACGCGTTTGCCAGGGCCTCCTGGGTCAGCCGGTAGAGGGCCGTCGCCACGGAGATGGGCACATGACGCTCTTCACCCCTGGTTTCCAACGTCGTGTCTACTCCCGCCACCGTCCTGAACTCCCTGATGATGTTCTCTAGCATGTGTTCCATGCTCTGCTCACCCTCAAGGTAGGGCTTCAGGTCATAGATGTAATGCCGTACCTCCAGCAGCGTGGACTTGGACAGCGACACCAAAGAGTCCAGTCTCTTTGGTAAATCTTCATGTTTCTTGGCCGCCAGCTCTACTGCAGTCTCCAGGTTCAAGCTCAACATGTATATCGACTGCGCCACGCCATCGTGAATCTCCCTGGCAATGCGGCCACGCTCAGTCAGCGCCGCTATCTCTGCCGCCTGGGCCTTCTTTTGCAACTCAAGGTTCTCGTGAGAGCGCTCTCGCTCCGCTGCCACAGCCTCTCTTCGCATGGTCCGTTCAATGCGGGCCAGAAGGTTGGCCGCCATCACCACGCCAAACATTATGACAATGCGCGTGATCAGTACCGCCTCTTCCCTTTCGTCTACGTCCACTCCCGGCTCCAAGAAAATGCTGATGGCAGCGTAGGCTATCGCAACTACCCCCGTGACCAGAAAACTAAGCCGCCGTGATGAGAACACTAGAGGGATTCCAAGCAGCGCGGGATAGTAGAAAACAAAGTAGGTGTTAGCAAATCCAGTGGTCGCCGCAATGCCTACGGTTATCACCACCAGGTCCATGGAACTGAGGGCAAGGACGTACCCTCTTGAGACCGGCCGCCCTCTCCATATGCGCCAATGGACATATCCATTCAATACTGCAAGCGTCATGCCCAGGCCATTCAACGTGACCAATTGGCTGATATCTGGATTGCGGTAGTTCAGCAGGAACAGCCACGCGCCCAAGATAACCCAGCGCACCGTCACAGCTATCCGCTGGCTGTAACGGAAGTCGTCAAAGACCGCGTAGTCCGGCAGCTTTTCAGCCGCTACGGGTTTCTCAGGACTGGACTCTTGTACTACTGTCATACCATCACCTTGGTACGCCCGCGCCAGGCTTCTGTAAGGGCAACATATTACCCGCCGGACGCCGGTAACACACGGGGCGTATGCACCAAGCCTGGAGGTTGCGCCACCACAGGAGGCTGGTATTCACACCAGCGCAACATAGTACATACGTCACTCACCTTGGGCAGCAGTGTCCCGTATGCTCCCCTCAGTCTGCTGTAATCTCAAGGAAGGGGCATGAACAGGTGATGCTACACTCCCGCAGTTGCAGCCGCTGAACCTGGCCAAGAAAACCATGTTAGGCAATACGTTCTAGGAATTAGTGATGCCGCGCGTACTCAAATGGACTCTCCCGCCTTTGGCGCTCATAACTCTGGTTGCGTACGTGGCGGTTGCCTACCTCATTGCCTCCAGCATCACTCAGGCTGACCGTAAAGACCTATTCAACACTCCAGCAGACTACGGTCTGAGCTTCCAGGAGATTGAATTCGCCTCCCGCCTGGGCGACGTCGCACTGCGCGGCTGGATTATTCCTGCGGAAGGCGGGCTCAATGCTGAAGGTGCTCAGGCTGTGGTGCTGGTGCACGGCATCAACTCCACACGCACCGGCGGCGACGGCGATATCACACACCTCGCTTCCATGCTGGTCCAGCACGGCTACAACGTGCTGATATTTGACCAACGGGGCCATGGCACCTCGGACGGCGACCACATCTCTGGCGGGTACTTTGAACGGCTGGATGTCTTGGGCGCAGTGGATGCATTGCAGGACAGAGGGCTAGCGTTGGACAGCATAGGTCTGCTTGGCTTTTCCATGGGCGCGGCCACCGCTCTCCTTGCCGCAGCCGATGAGCCTGGAATCGGAGCCTTGGTAGTCGACAGTCCTTACGCTGACGTATCAGACCTGATAGCTCAAGAGACCGCTCGCACCACGCCCGTGCCGGAATGGGCCGTGCCAATCTTCATACCAATGACGCAGCTTTTAGCCAGTGTCCTCTACAACATTGACGTAAGCGCGTTGGCGCCTGAAAACGCGGTGGCAAGCCTGGACTATCCCATCCTGGTAATTCACAGCACGGCTGATGAACGTATCCCCACCCAGCACGGCATCCGCGTCCACGCCGCCGCTCACCCGGACAGCGAGTTGTGGCTGGACGCGGATGC
>CAVOAJ010000047.1:0-9982 GCA_963693605.1 Dehalococcoidia bacterium
ACGGGTTAGGAATGACAACGTACCGGGTGTTCTTGGCAGACTTACCACAGCCTTGGGCAAAGCCGATGCGAATATTGGCAATATTCAAACCGTATTTCTGGGCCAGCACCACATTGAGCGAGAGCTGGATGTGCTAGTGGAGGACCAGGCCCACCTTGACCGCCTCATCCAGGCACTGTCCCAGCTTGAACACGTTGACGTTCTTGAGGTGCGTGATGAGGTACTGGGCCTACACCATGGCGGCAAGGTGCGGATGAGAAGCCGCGTGCCTATAGAGACGGTGGAGATGTTGCGGAAGGTCTACACGCCGGGTGTAGCCGATGTTTGTCTACGTATTGCGAGTGACCCATCGCAGCGTGAGCAATACACGTCCATCCCCGACACAGTGGCCATCATCACAGACGGGACGGCAGTTCTTGGCCTGGGCAACATTGGGCCTTACGCCGCCATGCCGGTCATGGAGGGTAAGGCGGCGCTCTTGGACCAGTTGGTTGGCCTGAGTGGTATCCCCATCCTTCTGGCCACGACAGACCCGGATGAAATTGTTGCCGCAATTGCGCAAATTGCGCCAACCTTTGGCGGCATACAGATTGAAGACGTGTCGGCGCCGCGTTGCTTTGACATTGTTAAACGCCTCAAGGAAATGCTGGACATTCCTGTGATGCACGACGACCAAGACGGCACTGCGGCAGTGGTGCTGGGCGCAGTCATGACGGCCTGCAGACGAGTAGATATTGACATGCGCAGCGTCGTTATCGGGCAGATAGGACTTGGCGCTGCGGGCCAGGCCATTGCGGACCTGCTGGCCTTCGTTACAGGGAACCCTGTACTTGGCGCAGACATCAACCCTGACAGCGTGGCGCGACATCAGTCACGGGGCGGGACGCCGTCTACCCAGGCAGAGATTATGGAGCACGCGCAGATTGTGATTGCCACCACTGGAGTAAAAGGCCTCATTGCTCCAGAATCAGTACGGCCGGGCCAGGTGGTATTGGCTCTCTCCAACCCAGACCCGGAGATAGACCCAGCCGTGGCAAGGGAGCGCGGCGCAGCACTTGCTGCTGATGGTCGCTCAGTCAACAACGCACTTGGTTATCCAGGACTCTGGAAAGGGGCGCTGGCGTGCGGGGCCCGAGAGATAACGCGGGACATGCTTATTGCCACAGGTACGACCCTATCAGGGTTGGCCAGTCCCACGGAGTTGCTACCGGAGCCGCTTGATAGGAACGCACAACGGAGAGTGGCCAGTGCGGTTGCTCAGGCGGCTGCACGGTCAGGAGTGGCGCGCCGGGTGCTGGATGAGGACTACTTCTTTGGTGAGGGCGCAGGTCGTTAGCGCCGTTTTCCCTGGCCAAGTAGGTTCGCGGGCATCTTGCCAGAAGCCATCTGTTTCATCATCTTCTGCGTCTGGCGGAACTGGTTCAGGAGTTGATTGACCTCAGCCGGAGTGGTGCCGCTGCCTGTGGCGATGCGGCGTTTCCGGCTTCCGCTGATGGCGTCCGGGTGTCTACGCTCCCACAACGTCATGGAAGAGATGAGCGCCTGAATGCGCTTGAGACGGCCATCATCCATGGCACCCTGGGGCATTTTGCTTCTGAGAGCACCAAAGCCCGGCACCATTTCCATAATGGAGGCCAGGGAACCCATCTTCTGTATCTGCTTAATTTGTTTGAGGAAATCCTCCAGGTCAAACTGGGCCTTACGCATTTTGCGCTCAAGCTCAATGGCCTCATCTTCCTCCATCTGCTCCTGGGCCTTTTCCACCAGGGTCAGCACGTCACCCATGCCCAGGATACGGGAGGCCATACGGTCTGGATGGAAGGGCTCTAGGGCATCCGTCTTTTCACCCACACCCATGAACTTCACGGGTACGCCGGTAACGTGGGTCACGGTGATGGCCGCGCCGCCTCGTGCGTCACCGTCCAGCTTGGAGAGAATGAGCCCGGTCAGGCCAATGCGTTGGTGAAATTCCTGCGCTGCGTTGATCGCGTCCTGGCCGGTCATGGCGTCCACCACAAGGAGGACCTCAGCGGGATTCACGGCGCGCTTTATCTGTTCCAACTCCTCCATCAACTCATCGTCTACGTGCAGACGACCGCCCGTGTCCACAATGGTCCACATGGCGCCGAGTTCCTTGGCCTTCTTCACGCCGTTGGCCGCGACTTTGATTGCGTCTGATTTACTGGGGTCTTCGGAATACACCGATATGTCTAGCTGTTTGCCCAGGGCCACAAGCTGCTCCACCGCTGCGGGGCGGCGCATGTCCGCCGCAATCAGGTGTGTGCGCTGGCTCCCCTTCCGCAGATGGTGCGCCAATTTGGCGGCAGTGGTGGTCTTGCCGGAGCCTTGGAGTCCCACCATCATGATGACGCTGGGGGAGGCGGACTTTGGCTGAAGGGTGTGTTGGCCGCTGCTCAGGAGCGCAACAAGCTCATCGTGGACAACCTGGACCACTTGGTTGCCGGGGGCAAGGCCCTTGAGGAGATCAACCCCTACGGCTCGTTCCTTGATCTTGCCGACCAAGTCACGGGCTACCTTGAAATTGACGTCGGCTTCCAGGAGGGCTAGGCGCACCTCTCGCAGCGCTGCGTCAACGTCGTCCTCTGTCAGTCGGCCCTTGGAGCCCAGCTTGGCAAAGACCCCGGTTAGCTTGTCAGTTAGGCTTTCAAACATAGTTCTTTCAGTTTACACCGTGCGTGCCTAGCCTGGCTGCTCCACAAGGTGTGAAAGTTCGGGTCGGCGCTGTGAAATTCCAGCCTCATTGGCGGTTGAACGAGTCACTTTGCCGCTCCGAAAGAACTCCAAGAACATCCGGTTAATGAGTTCAGGTCGGTCGGTCTGAGACTGATGGCCGCACCCCTCTGGATAGAAGAATTGGACGTTGGGCAAAACATCCTCTTGGAGGTATCCATTTTCCACTGACGTCCGGGCGTCCTCCCTGCCGTAGATGTATATGCCAGGGATGGTGATGGTGTCGAATCGGCCCTTTGTGTTCTGCGTGAGGAGCACGTTGGAGTCCTGCTCGCGGTCTGGAACCGCGCCAGGTGGTAAGAACGATGCGTACCAGGCGTCGTAAGCGTTAACCTGGCGGCTGGCGGCCAGGGTACGCATCTGCAAGAGGTCGTCCGTAATCTCCTCAGTGTTGTGGATAAGGAGTTTCATGAGCTGGAGCATCGACTCCTCAGAGCCGTCAAAGATGTTGATGTTTGCCCCAGGTGGCCCAACTCGCGCGTCCGGCGGGACCAAGTCGCCGATAGGTCCGCCAATGAGGGTATAGCTAATGACTCGTTCAGGGTGCTCTATGACGTACTGGGCGGCATTGCGACACCCCATGGAATTTCCTGCTATGTGAAAACGGTCCAGGCAGAGGGCGTTTGCAAATTGCTCCAGATACTCAACGTGGCTATGGACGCCGTGGATGGGCCAGTACTCTTCCCGGTTGTCAGCTAGCCCAAAGCCCGGCTGGTCTGGACAGTAGACGCGGAAGCCGTTTGCTCCCAGGGCTGGTGCGTTGAAACGCCAGCCTGCGGTACCGGAGGAGCCAGCCGCGCCGCCGTGGAGCATGATGACGGCAGGGCCTGTCTCACCCGATGTCACGTAGTGCGCCATTGATCCGTTTGCTAGACGCACCCACCTGCTCATAAGTCCAGGCACAGGGGCAAGGCCTTCTTCCGTCAGCGGCATCGGTGTATCCTCCCCCTGCTCTGCAAGCGCTTTGCGTCAGCAGTCGCATAGTAGGGGCCGTTGTCCAGGCTCGTCAACGAAAATTGTCTCAATGGGCGTGATGAAATGATTACTTTTGACGTGATGATGCGGGCTGACCAGGAGGCCCAACGGCTGGTGGAACTGACGCAGTTTGTAGAAGGGGCTGGCCTGAGCGGTGTATGGATAGGTGACTCTCCTCCCCTACGTTGGACAGACACATACATGGTTTCTGCGCTGTGCGCTCAGGCAACATCCAATGTTTTTCTGGGCCCCGGCGTAACCAACCCCGTAACTCGTCACTCTAGCGTGACCGCCTCTGCAATGGCCACTTTGCACCAGCTATCCGGTGGCCGGGCTAAACTTGGCATTGGCTTTGGTTACAGCGCCGTGCGAGCTGTGGGCCTTGCGCCTGCCAAGTTGGCGGACATGGAGACGTATATAGCTGAGGTACGTAAGGGCCTTGAGCAGAGAGACATCAGCCTTCCGGTCTATATCGCCGCCAGTGGCCCCAAGGGCTTGGAGATGGCGGGACGTATTGGTGATGGGGCCATCGTGAGTATCGGCACCCACCCTGCACTGCTGAAGCAGGCGTTACGGCAGGTGCACAAAGGCGCTGAAGAGGCGGGCCGTGACCCCGCAAAGGTGGACGTGGTCTTCCTGGTGGCTACAGCAGTCTCCGATAATTGGGAGGAGGCGCGGATGGACGCGGCCCCCATGGCGGCTCGGAGGGCCTTGGACATCCTCTACCACCCATCGTTCTTTCCTGAAGAGCTTGAGGATTTACGAGTGGAAGCTGAAAAGGTGGCCCAGCAATACAACGTGTTCCAACACTCAAGGCCAGGTGAAGAGGTGCCGCACAACCGGATGGTGACGGACTCGTTGATAGACGCTTTTGCCATGGCGGGAACGGCAGAGCAGTGCGCGGCCAAACTCCAACGCATGGAGGAGATTGGCGCTACCCATATCGCGTTGGGTGCGCGTGGTGACGACCAGCGAGGTGGTCTGGAGCGGTTCGTGAATCAAGTGTTGCCGTTGCTCGGCTGATTAGTCCTTGAAGCGGACCTTGTCCAAGCGCGAGAAGTTATGCACGGCATCAATCCAACGCGTGGTCCCTGACCGGGACCGCATGACGAGGGACTGGGTCGTGGCTCCACCGCCAAAGAAGTTGACTCCCTTGAGAAGGTCTCCTGTGCTGGCGCCGGTAGCGGCAAAGAAAACATCCTCACCGCCAACCAAGTCCATGGTGCTGTACACCTTCGTTAGATCCACCCCAGCGGCTACCGCGGCTTTGCGTTCGTCGTCGTCGCGTGGCCAGCCTATGCATTGAATTGCGCCGCCTATGCAGCGGATGGCTGCGGCGGTGAGCACCGCCTCCGGCGTGCCGCCAATGCCCATCAGAACGTCCACACCCGTACCAGGGAGGGAGGCCTGGATGCCACCGGCAATGTCGCCATCTGAGATGAGCTTCACCCTGGCACCCGCATCGCGAATCTCCAGCAGTAGGTTTTGGTGGCGTGGCCTGTCCAGTACCACCACGGTGAGTTCGCCAATGCCTCGCTTCATGGCCTTGGCAACGTTCCTGAGGTTCTTCTCCACGGATGCGTTGATATTAATAACGTCTTTGGCCTCTGGCCCCACGGCAATCTTGTTCATGTAGAACAGCTCTCGCGGGCAGTTCATGGTGCCCCTTGCTGACAGTGCAACCGTTGCTATCGCTCCCGGCAGGCCCTTGGCGAGCAACGTAGTGCCGTCTATGGGGTCCACGGCAATGTCCACCTTTGGGTCTGAGCCGTCGCCAATCTCCTCACCTATGTAGAGCATGGGCGCTTCATCCTTCTCGCCCTCGCCTATCACCACCACGCCGCTCATGGACACGCCATCCAGCGTGTACCGCATGGCGTCCACCGCCGCTTGGTCTACCAGCTCCTTGTCGCCTTTGCCCATATACCGGGCGGACGCCATGGCCGCAGCCTCGGTGACTCGTACCAACTCCATGGCTATGTTTCGTTCAATTGGTTGCCGGGCTCTGCTGGTTGCCATCATTGCACCTCACGTAAGCTCCCTTGCGGGGAGTCGAATTATAGCGCAAGCAAGCATTCGCTGACGGCTGCCTGACGAGCGCTGTATGCTAGACTTTCCAAAATTTCCATAGCAGGAGGAAGAATGACCACAGAACGTCAAATGCCCGATTTTGTGCCCATATGCAAGCTAAGTGATGTCCCCTCTGGACAGGGCAAGATGATTCGGCCTACTCAAGGTCGGCTGGCCACCAAGCCAGTTGCCGTGTTCAATGACAATGGTAAAATTTACGTAACGAACTTCGTCTGCCCTCACACCGGCGGCCCTATGAGTGAAGGCACCATCAAGGATGGGGTAGTGGAGTGTCCTTACCATGCATGGGCTTTCAATGCAGAGACAGGCATTTCCGCTGGCAAGGGCGACCATCCCATTGACATTTACGAGGTCAAGGTTGAAGGCGACGATATTCTGCTGGGTTGGCTCAAGCCCACCCCCGCTCGCCCCTAAACCCAAGGCGAGAGAGGTGTCCTAGATGGCAAAAATGAATGAGTCCCTGCCTCCCCTGCGACGGCTCCTTCACCTGCTAGGTGAGGTCAGGCCGCCGCGGCATGAGCACCACCGAGGTGGCGGTGATGTCCTCCGGGAGGTTGTCTTTGGCGCCAATGACGGGTTGGTGTCCAACGCGTCTCTTGTGGCGGCAGTGGCGGGAGCCACGGCGGTCCGTGAGACCATCCTCCTTGGCGGCCTTGCTGGACTAGTGGCGGGGGCCATCTCAATGGCGCTTGGCGCTTACGTTTCCACCAGAAGTGAGCGTGAACTCAGAGAGTCAGAGGAGCAGAGGGAACGTGAGGAGATTGAGATGGTGCCGGAGGTAGAGCGGAGTGAGATACGCGCCATTTACCGGAAGAAGGGTTTTTCCGGCAAGCTCTTGGACGATGTAGTTGCTCAGCTCACTGAGGATAAAGAGCGCTGGGTGCAGGTCATGCTGACTGAGGAGCTTGGTTTTGCGGAGCACCCACCAAAGCCCAACCGGTCTGCCATGGTTATGGGGATTGCCTTTGTGGGAGGGGCTGTCTTTCCGGTTGCACCCTACGTATTTCTAGAAGGGACTACCGCGCTCGTAACGTCGCTGGCTCTAACGGCGGCGGCACTCTTTGGCATTGGCGCATGGCGTGCCTACCTTGCCGGTGGTGTCATATGGAGAAAGGCGGCTGAGATGGTTGGTCTTGCCGCAGTTGCCGTGTTGATTGCAAACGGTGTTGGGCGATTGTTGGGAGTCAGCATTCTGTGATAGCGATAGCGGCATGGGCCTTCTTCATTGGGGCCTCGGTTTGAAGCTTCGTCAACGTTGTTGCTGATCGCCTGCCCAATGGCGAATCCCTTGTTACGCCGCCCTCCCATTGCCCCATTTGCAGCACACGCTTGAAACCGCTGGACCTGATGCCGGTGCTCAGCTACTTATGGCTGCGCGGCAAGTGTCGTTACTGTGGGGCGCACATCCCAGGAAGGCTAGTGGTGGTGGAGGCCGTGGCAGGGGCGCTCTTCCTGGCGGTGTACCTCCAGTTTGGCTTGAGCGTGGCAGCGGTGGTCATCGCCGTCATCACCTCGTTTCTATTGGCCGTGGCCATCATTGATTTGGAGCACCGGCTAATCCTCAACAAAATGGTGGCTCCTGCCGCCGTAGCAGCCTTGGCCTTGGCCCCCTTCTGGCCCGATATGGGTATCACCCGTACACTCTTTGGCAATGCAGGAATGATGGGGTCTCTAGCCAACCCAGCATTGGCTGGTGTAGGGGCGTCCCTTTTTTTCCTCATCATCTTCCTGATATATCCCGGCGGCATGGGTCTGGGCGACGTGAAGTTGGCGGGCGTACTCGGCCTGCTGGTGGGGTACCTTGCAAGCCTGGTGGCTATTTGGCTATCAATGGTGATAGCCGGAGCGTTGGCAGTGCTTCTGCTTGTGCTGCGGGTCAAAGGGCGCAAAGACGCCTTGCCATTTGGCCCATTCCTGGCCGGAGGCGCTTACGTGGTGCTCCTGGCACTATCCACGCTGCTGGGCTGGTATGACGAAGTGACCGAAGCTATTGCAGGGATGCTCCCCTTTTAAGCCGGATGCGCTATGCCTTGGCGGGTACGGCGTACTGGCGCTCCATTTCCATGAAGCGGTCCAAGTCCAGCGTGGCGGTGATGGCCTTGCGCAGCTTTACACCGTTACCGTCCGCGTATTCAGCCATGGCCCCAGTGTCCAGCAGTTCCCGCATGAAGCCGGTGAGAGCCGTGTGGAGTGAAAACATGGGTCCTCGATGAATCTGTACCTTGAACCCCAGCCGCTGAGCATCAGCGACAGGTAGCTCACCGTTGTACATTCGAGGTACATCGCGCAGTTCTTTTTCGTAAGTCTCAAGGTCGTTCAGCCCCTGGATGCCGTCTACAAATACGAGGTCTGCGCCAGCCTCACGGTAAGCGCGACACCGTCGTACTGTGTCTTCCCATCCATTGACCACCAACGCGTCTGACCGGGCAATGACCACAAAGTCAGGGTCCGTTCGTGCATCCACAGCAGAGCGTATCTTTTGTACCGCCTCCTCCATGGGTATGACCTCCTTGCCTGCAAAGAAGCCGCACCGCTTGGGCGTCACCTGGTCTTCAATGTGGACGCCTGCCACTCCGGCACGCTCGTAGTCACGGATGGTCCGCCATGCGTTGAGCGGGTTGCCGTAAGCGGTGTCTGCGTCCGCTATCACCGGTACGTTCACCGCTTGGGCAATGTAGGTTGCATTTTCTATCATTTCAGTCTGAGTGAGCAGACCAATGTCAGGCACGCCCTTGGACATGGAAACACCAAACCCCGACATGTAGATGGCCTTGAACCCGACCTCCTGACCGACGCGGGCGGCAAAGGCGTCGTAGGTGAAGGGGGCCAGTAGCACCTGGTCTCCCTTCAGGAGTTCACGTAGCTGTGCGGTTGCTTTCATTGTGTCTCTCCTCGTAATAAATCGGTACGCTACGACCCTGAAGGCTTCTGGCGTTGGGGCTGTTGAGGGAGCGTCCCTGCCTTCACCGGCCATCCCCCACCTTCGCGCTCAAACTCCTCCCGCCAGTCCTCCGCCTTGTCCTGGGGTACGAAGCCCAGAACCTCCTTGGGGTGCTCTATATCCATGAGGTTCCATTTGAGGTCAGACGTGACGAAGAAGGCGTCGTAGCGAAGGCTGTCCGGCGCGTCGATGCAGCGCTGGACTATCTGTGCTGCGTCTCGGGTGGTGGCCCAGTTGGCAAAGCGCCGCGTGTTGGCCAGAGGGTTGTCCTCTTTCATGATGGCGGCAAATCGCAAGCATAGGACGGAGAGTCCCAGCACGTCAGAGTAATAGCGGCCCAGAGCCTCTCCAAAGACCTTGCTCACTGCGTACAGGCTTGATGGGCGCGGAGGCTGATCCACCGTGATGCGCTTGTAGTCCGCTGGCACTTCTTCATACCGGCCTTCCACTAGCGCGGTGTAAGGCTCTTCAGTCTCATATTGCCAGACTACCTGATTGGAACTGGCGTAGACCACCCGCTTGGCTCCGCTTGCTCTTGCTGCTTCAAATACATTGTATGTAGCCGTGATGTTGTTGGGCAGCACCTCCTCCCACGGAGTGGTGAAACGGGCCATGGCGGCCAGGTGAATGATGACGTCCTGGCCTGTCAGGGCCGCTTTTGTGGCCTCAAAGTCGGACAGGTCGACCACGGCGGTGTTGGGACGGTCGGAAGGCACCCGGTCAACGCCTGAAAGGATGTACTTATCAGGTTGAGCGGCAAGCCGGTCCCAGACGGCTCCGCCTATGAGGCCAGCTGCGCCGGTTATGAGAACTTTCAATGGGGGCATGGGTATCCTCTCATCGTGTTGAAGTGGCCGCTATTGTATGCCGGAAAAGTCCATGGTGCGATGCCCCCGGCCTTGTGGGAGTCAGGGAAGTAAAAACAGGGCCTGGGCGCATCTTCCGCCCAGGCCCTTTCCATGCCGGCGGTGCTTCTTTCCTAGCCGGCGTGGACCTCTTCACCAAGGAGTACTTCTATCTCATGCTCAGCATCGTGTAGTTCTCCGGCGCTCAGGAGGGCTACGATTTCCGAGAGCGCATCTGCGACTGACGGATCGGCCTCATTCTTTGCGTGGAGCACGTGATGGAGTGCGTTAGGCACCTCATCCATTGCAATGGCCGCCAACGCCTGCTGCAGATGGAGGTCCTGCAGACTAAGGTCGGGTGTCACGGTGCCTGTCAGCA
>CAVOAJ010000048.1:0-9870 GCA_963693605.1 Dehalococcoidia bacterium
TTCTCTCCCGAGAAAATTGCTGGGCGGTTTGAAGCGTCTCTTCAGAGCCCGAATATCACTGACGAACTACGTGATCCGAAAAATTGGCCCGCCGCTATGCGCGAGGAGTACGGCAACGACCACGGGGTCTCTGCGGCGCGCGCCCATCAGGAACAGAGTGCCGCTGCCTTCCGCAAGCTCCGACAGGCCATTGACGACTTCAACCCAGACGTTGTCCTCATCTGGAGCAAAGAGCAGATGGAGAACTTTGGGGAAGACTGTATGCCCCCCTTCTGCGTCTATGCGTATGAGGACATGGACATCCAACCTCACCATCGGTTTGCCAGCATGTGTCCTACCATCTGGGGTGAAGATGAGAACACCAAAGTGCCTATCAAGGGCGCTCGGTTGATGGGCAAGTACCTCACCACCAAGCTCATGGGACACGGCTTTGACATGCCGTATGCGTACAAGCCGCTCCATGAGACCACGCTGGCCCACACCTTTGAAGGACTTATTACTCACCTGGACTGGGACAGGAAGGGCTTTCCCTATCCTATCCTCCCCTTCTACGTGAACGCTTACGGCCACCGGCACCTGACCGGCAAGGGTGAGTCCCGTGATGGTGAGTTGGACCCTCCCGCCCCTTCACCTGCACGCTGCTTTGAGCTTGGCAGGACTACAGCCCAGATACTCAGGGACAGCCCATGGCGGGTGGCCATCATTGCAGGGTCAAGTTGGTCCCATGCCACGGGGAACCCCAAGAACGGCTACCTACACCCGGATGTAGAGGCTGACCGCGTACTGGTCAAGCACCTTGAACAAGCTGACTACCATGCGTGGCGAGACCTGAACCTGGACACGCTGGTCCACTCAGGCCAGCAGGAGGTCCTCAGTTGGGTGGCCTTGGCTGGCGCCATGGAAGAGCTCAAGTTGCATCCCACGTTCGTGGACGTCACGGAGACGTGGCTATTCAACTCCACCAAGGTGACGGCGATATTCCACTAAGGCCGCCCGGCACACTGAGCTAAGAACGAAGAAGAGCCCCAGGCAATGCCTGGGGCTCTTCTTCGTTCAGTCATAAAACTACCCTACGCTGGCACGACGCCTGCTGCGTCCATGCGGCGCTTCGTCTCCTGGTGCACGTCCGCAGGCAGGGGGCCATGCATCGCAGCCTGTACATTCGCACGTACATGGTCGGAGTCTGCTGTCCCTGCAATGACGGTGTGGACGTGGGGATGCCCCAACGTGAATCGCAACAGGAACTCCATGCGGTCCATACCGTCTAGCAGTTCATCCAGCTTCGCGCTCTCCCAGGCGTCCCAATTAGGCCCGCTCAGCCCGCCGGGGCCACCGCGCGCCATGCCACCTCTTATGATAATGCCAGCGCCCGCCTCAGCCGCCTCCGTAATGATGTTCTCGTAGTCCCGCTCCAGCGCTGAATAGGGTATCTGGAAGGTATCAAACACGCCCATGGCAATGTGGTCACGGATATGAGGCAGCGTGCTGGACATGCCTATGTACCGCACCTTGCCTTCGCGCTGGAGTGCCAGCGCCTCCTCCACAGAGTCGTTCTCCTCCAACTGCTGCTTGGTGGGCGTCCCATGGAACTGCACAAGGTCCAGGTATTCGGTATTCAGCCGTCGCAGGCTATCTTCCACCCCCTGGCGTATATGCGCACGAGTAAAGTCATGGGGTGGGCGGACGCTCCCAGGGGGAGGCGTGGCGTCCCGCAGACAACCGCATTTGCTGGTCAGGAAGAACCCGGAGCGTCTACCTGAGATGCACCGGCCAACATAGTCTTCGCTCTGACCGTAGTCAGGCGCGGTGTCCACGAAGTTTATGCCCGAGTCCAGCGCGGCATCCAGCGCCGCCTGGGCTTGAGATAGCGTCATCTCCTTGGCCTTGGGGTGCCAGTGAGGCACGCCCCGCAACTCCATAGCACCGTAGCCAAGAACGGTCACGGAGAGCCGGGTACGGCCCAAGATACGCTGTGCTAAATCACCCATGGTTGCTCCTCATTATGCGTGGGCTATGCAGGTACGACGCCCGCGTTTGCCAAGCGACGCTTTGCCTCTTCATACACGCCAGCCGACAACGGGCCCATCGCAGCTACCTTGACGTTGTCCGCAAGGTGGTCAGGGTTGGCAGTGCCGACAATGGTGGTATGCATATGTGGGTGGCTGATGGTGAACCGCAACAGGAACTGGGTAGGCGTCATGCCGTTCAGCAGGTCATCCATGCCAGCCTTCTGCCAGGACTGCCACGGGTCTCCGCCCAGGCCGCCTCCGTCAGGGTCACCTTTGGCAACTCCGCCACGAATAACGATGCCCGCGCCGGATTGTTCAGCCTGGGTAATCAGGTTCTCATGGTCTCGCTCCAGCGCTGAATAGGGTATCTGGAAGGAGTCAAACACGCCCATGGCAATATGGTCACGCAGGTTTGGCAACGTGCCGGACATGCCTATGAACCGCACCTTGCCCTCCTGCTTCAGATCTGACACTTCCTGGAGTGAGTCGTTGTCCTCCAGTGTCTGCTTGGAGGGTGTGGCGTGGAACTGCACAAGGTCCAGATAGTCCGTCTTCAGACGCTTGAGGCTATTCTCCACTCCCTGTCGGATGTTGGAACGGCTGAAGTCATGGGGTGTGCGCTGCTCCCGGCTCGCTGCCTGGGGTGCGTCCACGACACAACCGCACTTGCTGGCCAGAAAGTATTCAGAACGCCTGCTGGAGATGAACTTGCCTATAAGCTCCTCGCTCATGCCGTAGTCGATGGAGGTGTCCACGAAGTTGATGCCCGCGTCCAGCAGGCCGTTCAGCACCGCCGACGCCTGCGACTCTGGAATGTCACGTTTGCGCCAGTGGGCTGGGCCGCGCAGTTCCATTGCTCCGTAGCCAAGCACCGTCACTGGCAAGCCTGTACGTCCAAGGGTCCGCTTCTCCAAGTCAGCCATATTTACTCCTAAATGTCTTTGTTCAAAGCAACGCGACAAAGCAGGCTAGCGTGCCAATTCACTCCGGACAATGACAGTGCCCTCTACCAACGCCTGTAGCTTACGGAAGGCAAGCTCCCGCGGCAGGTACTTCATGCCGCAGTCCGGCGCTGGCATCAGCCGTTCTGGCGCTACGTATTTCAACGCGGCCCTGATGCGCTCCGCCACCTGGTCTGCTGTCTCTGCCTTGGGGTCATTCAGGTCCAGCACCCCCAAAATAATCGTCTGGTTTGGCAGTTCCTTTAGCACAGCCAGGTCCAGCTTGGGCTGGGCAGCCTCTATGGAAATCTGTTGGGCCGTGGTCCCTGCCAACTCTGACAGGAAGGAGTAGCCGTTGGGCTTATCATGCCCCACCACCGCCGCATAACCGAAACACATATGGACTGCCGTTGTCCCCTGCACGCCTTCCAGAGCCTTGTTGATTGCCTTCACTGCGAACAATTTGGCCTTTTCCGGTCGCGCTTGCATGTAGGGCTCATCCAACTGGACAACGTCAGCCCCAGCGGCAAAGAGGTTTTTGATTTCTTGGTTCACTGCCACAGCGTAGTCCATTGCCATGGCCTCATCATCAGCGTAGTGGTCATTCTGCGCCTGCTGCGTCATGGTGAAGGGGCCAGGCAGCGTTATTTTGATGCTACGGTCTGTGTGGCTGCGCAGGAATTTCACGTCCTCAATGGCTTGCGGGCGGACGCGGCGTATGGGGCCTGCCACGCGGGGCACGGGGTTGGGACGGCCAGTGCGGTCCAGCGCGGTGCCTGGGTTATTTAAATCCACTCCCTCCAGGGAATTAGCAAAGTAGTTGGAGTAGCTCTCGCGTCGCTGCTCACCATCGCTGATGATATCTATGCCCGCTGCCGCCATATCGCGTATGGCAACCACCGTGGCGTCGTTATGGGCCTCGACAAGGAATTCAGCCGGGATACGCCATAGCTCTTGAGCACGCACGCGAGGAGGCAGCCGGTTGCCCAGCGCTTTACGGTCTATCAACCACTCCGGCTGTGGGTAGCTACCGAACACCGTGGTAAGTAAAACCTCGTTAGGCATCACGTCTCCTCATTGATCTACCCGTCAAATACGCCCGTCACTTTTTGCTGGCCGCCGTTCTCCCCGTAGGGCTCCTCACGGAGCAGGCCAAAGGCCTCCATAACGGGGCCGTCGTTCATGGAGAAGAGCAGCGCGTCTTCGGAAGCTGAAGCGTTTACGTGCTCGTGCCAGCGCCAGGGCGGGACCACAAAGCTGTCGCCCGCGCCCCAATCGAAGCGCTGCCCGTCAATGATGGTGCTGCCGTTGCCTTTGAAGGCATAGTAAATAACGCTGGGGGTGTGCCGGTGGGCCTGCGTGTGCTCACCAGGACGAAGCATCTGCATCCAGCAGGACATAGTCGGCAGCGTATGGCCGCCGGTGTGAGGGTTGATGTACTCCAACGCCACGCCATCGTGGGCGGTACCCACCTCGTTGCGTAGGCTCTCCAGCGTCCGCTGCACGCCTGGCCAGCGGTACATCAGCATGGAGCCATCCTTTGCCGCAGGCTTGTAGCCAACCGGCTTCACCGCCGCAGACCCAAAGGCCATGGTGGAGTAGTCAGTGGCCGTGGTAAGCGGCAGCGAGTCTTCTGGGAACGATTCAAAGAAGATGGAACTCAGGGAGCGGATGAGCGGGATGTCCAATCCGTCCAGCCACAGCACGTCCTCCGTGCCTTCATTGCGGTGCTCATGCCACGTCCAGTTGGGCGTGAGGATGAGGTCGCCCTCATTCATCGTGATCTTTTCACCCTCAACCGTTGTGGTCGCGCCTTCGCCCTGAATGATGAAGCGTATGGCCGTGGGCGTGTGACGGTGGGGCGGCGCAAGCTCACCAGGGCGAATGAGTTGGATGGCTGCGTACAGTGTGTCGGTCGCCGCGAACTTGCCCTTCAAGCCGGGGTTGACCAAGGCGACGGCCCTGCGCTCTCCGCCGCGCTCCAGAGGCACCAGACGGCCCGCCTCATGGGTGACACGGGCAACGTTCTCCCAGCGCCAGAGATACGGCTGCACCACAGTCGTCGGTTCCGGGGTCAGCACGTCATGGGCCACCCGCCACAGACCTTCCAGGTTCTGCGCGTCCATATCCGTGTAGAAGGATTCCAGTTCAGCCGCGCGGTCTGTTTTGTTAAACGCCATGGCACGCTCCCTGGGAGGGAATATCCTGAATAAGCAGACTGTACATCACGGTATTGGAAATGTCGCGGTCAATGTGGTGGTCAAGGAAGAGGCAAGGAACGCTAGCTGACCTCTTTACGGAGGTTCTCCGCAAAGTCCTTGAACATGGACTCCGCCCTGCGCTTTATCAGTGGTTGGCCAAGCTCGCCCAGGCGTCCCATGAACTGGATGTCAGCGGACATTGTCATCTCGGTGGAGCCAGAGGCACCCTCGATGAGCAGCGCCTCTACATTTGCATGGATGCCGCCCCCCAGCCGACGGTCCTGGGCCTCTGTGGTAAGTCGCCACAGGCCCTCAGCCGACTCCTCTTCCACTAGCATCTTGCCGGAGAGTGTGAACCCCATGGGTCCCACCTTAATGCGCAGGGAGCCGGTATATGAACCGTCTGCTTCTTGGTTGACCTCTTGTACACCGGGCATGCAACGCGCGGCACGCGGCACGTCATGCAGCACGGCGTTAATAGCGTCCCGTGACGCAGGAATGGTCACCTTGTGCTCAAACTTCATTAGGAGAGACCGAGGGCCTGTTCCAGTGCGCGGCGCGCAAACACCACAGACATGTCGCGCTTGTACTCGGCGGAGCCACGGGGGTCGTCCAGTGGGTCCACGAGGTCAGCGACAGCCTCAGCAGCCTGGCGCACAGATTGAGCGGTCACCTGCTGGCCTTTAAGCGCGTCCTCAACAGAGGTGGCCCGGAGCGCAGTAGGGGCAAGAGCGCCCAGTCCCAGACGCACGTCCTGGCAAACGCCTCCGTTCACCACGCCAATGGCCGCCACACCTACCGTGGGGTAGTCATCCGCTGTGCGGGGCAGGTACTTGATGTAAACGCCCTTTGCACCGTCAGGCGCGTTGGGCACGATAAGTTCAGTGATAACCTCGCCGGGTTCCAGCGCAGTCTCGTAGTAGTCCACCAGGAAGTCACTCAGTGCAACCTCACGCTCACCCTTGGCCGAGGTAATCTTCACGCGGGCGCCTAGCGCCAGTAGCGCAGGCTGTGGGTCTTGGGCAGGGTCAGAGTGGGCAAGACCACCGCCAACCGTACCCACGTTGCGGATGCGGACAGTGGCTATGCGGCTGTACACCTCTGCCAGCAGCGGGTTCGTCGCCTTGACCTCAGCTGAGGTCTCAACGTCGCGGTGCTTGGTCAGCGCGCCAATACGCAGCGTCCCGTTGTCGCGGTTGATGTAGGCAAGCCCTGGCACCTTATGAAGGCTCACCACATGGTTGGCCTCCAGCAGTGACTGTTTCATCATCAGCATCATGGCCGTGCCGCCTGCCATCAGTCGGGCATCGTCACCATGCTCGTTCAGTAAGGAAAGGGCCTCTTGGAGGTTGTCAGGGGCGTGAAAGAAAAAGTCTCGCATACGTTACTTCCCCCCCGCCTCTGCGGCCTTTTGAATAGACTCAATAATCTGGTAGTAGCCGGTACAGCGACAGAGGTTCCCCATCATCCATTCCTTGATCTCATCCTCAGTGGGATGGGGGTTGGAGTCCAGAAGAGCCTTGGAGGCTACAATCTGCCCCGGTGTGCAGATGCCACACTGGAAACCGCCGTTGTTCATGAAGCTCTCTTGCAGCGGGTGTAACTTATCCCCGTCCGCAATGCCTTCAATGGTCGTAATCTCTGCGCCGTCGGCCTGGACAGCCAGGGTCAGGCATGATGCAACGATGCTCCCGTTGAGTAGCACCGTACAAGCGCCACAGACGCCCACACTGCATGCCTCTTTGGTGCCAGTGAGGCCCAAGTCGTAGCGGAGCATGTCAACCAGGGTGCGCCGAGCAGGCACCTCAGCATCGTACTTTTTCCCGTTGATGGTCAGGCTAACTTTGTGTAATGCCGTGCTTGTGGTCATCTGCTATCCTTACCCCGCGCCAAGAATGTCGGTGGCATGTTATACCAAAGAGGCCGCTTGGCAAAGTGGCTCGTCACGAGGAGGCGTCGATGGTCTCGTACCGCGTTATCGGCCAGGCAATAGGACGTTATGACGGCCCGGACAAGGTCACGGGGAAGGGGCGTTACACCGCCGACTTCCAGCTACCAGGCACCTTGTGGGGCAAATGCCTACGCAGCCCTTTCTCCCACGCTCGTATCAAAAGCATAGATATCACCAAGGCCAAGGCGGTGCCCGGCGTATATGCCGTCATCACAGGCCAGGACACCAAAGGTGTGCGCTACGGCCGCCGCCTCTACGATGTCCCACCGCTGGCTGAGGAAGAGGTCCACTTCATTGGTGAGCGCGTGGTCGCAGTCGCCGCTGAGGACGAGGACATCGCCCAGAAGGCCATTGACCTCATTGAGATTGAGTACGAAGAACTGCCAGCACTGTTTGACCCGGAAGTGGCCATGCAGGACGGCGCGCCCCTGGTCCACGCGGACATGATGGACTACAAAGGCTACGTCACCCCACCTGATAAGCCCTCCAACGTCTTCTCCAAGCTCACCTGGGGCAAGGGCGACGTGGAAGCTGGTTTTGCAGAGGCTGACGTCATTGTGGAGAACACCTTCACCACGCCCCTGCAACATCAAGGGTACCTGGAGACCAACACGGCCCTCGTCTGGATTGACGACACTGGCCGGATACAGATGTGGACGTCTGTGAAGACGCCCTACAACCTTGTCCAGCAGATGTCAGACGCCATGGGCATACCCAAAGAACAGTTTGTTGCCAACCACGCCTACATAGGCGGCGACTTTGGCGGCAAGGGATCGCCGATAGAAGTGCCGGTCTGCTACTTCCTGGCCAAGCACAGCGGCAGGCCCGTGCGCATGGTCATGGACTACGTTGAGGAGTTCATGGCCTCCAACCCACGCCACTCCACTATCTTGAAGATGAAGACCGGCGTGAAGAAGGACGGCACCCTGACGGCCCACTCAGCCCAAGTTATTTTCAACAGCGGCGCATACGGCGGGTTCAAGCCCTTGGTGAACCTCACAGGCGCGGCGGAGGCTGGTGGTGGCGCGTACCGCATCCCTAACACCTACGCAGAGGCCATTCAGGTCTACACCCACACTATCCCCGGCGGCCACATGCGTGGCCCCGGTGAACCTCAGGCTATCTACGCTCTTGAGTGCCAGTTGGATCTGGTTGCGCGGGAGATAGGCATGGAGCCAGTGGAGTTCCGGATGCATAACCTCATCAACAACGGTGAGGAAACTGCCATTGGTCATCATTGGGCGGACATCCGCGTTAAAGAGACCTTGCAAGCAGCCGTTGAGGCCTCCGGTTACAACACGCCAAAGCCCGCTAACGTTGGCAGGGGCGTCGCTGTAGGCGACCGTCCCCCCGGCGGCGGCGAGACCCACGCTGTCATTCACATGAACCCGGACGGCACAGTAGTGTTGAACACGCCTATCTTTGAGCAGGGCTCTGGCACGTATACCATGCTCCAGCAGATTGTGGCGGAAGAGTTCAAGCTGCCCCCTGAAGCGGTGAAGATTGAAATTCAGAACACCGACTTCGTGCCTTTCGACTCAGGGGTCGGCGGTAGCCGCGTGACCCGTGTCGCCAGTGAGACGGTCTACAACGCGACTCAAGAGGTGAAGCAGGCGCTCATTCAGCGCGCTGCTGAGTCTCTGGGCTGGCCGGAAGAGCAGATGGATATTGACGGCACTGACCTTGTACACACTGGCACCAATGAGCGCCAGTCGTGGTCAGGCATCCTCTCTCGCACAGGGGAGCCCGTGACGGGCACAGGCCACATCAAAGACGCTAGCCGCTCTGATGTCACTGGATTCGCAGCCCAAGTGGCTGAAGTGTCCGTGGACCCGGAGACGGGTGAGGTCACGCTGCTCCGCATGACCACCGCCCATGACGTTGGCACCATCATGAACCCCGTAGGCCACCAGGGCCAGATTAACGGCGGCCTGATGATGGGCGTTGGCTACGCGTTGATGGAGGAGATGAAGACGGAGGAGGGGCGCATCAGCACACTCTCCTTTGGTGACTATAAGATGCCTTCTATAGCGGACGCTCCTGACCTGAAGACCGTACTCCTCCCGTCTGAGAGCGGCGTGGGGCACTATCACGTTAAAGGCATAGGTGAGAACTCCAAGCCACCGGTGGCACCCGCCATTGCCAACGCCATCCATGACGCCATAGGCGTGCGCGTCAGAGACCTGCCCATCACAGCAGAGAAGGTCTACAAGGCGTTACAGGAAAAGAACCAGGCGTAGATTTTCCACAGACGAAGAATGAGAGGGGAGGAGCGCTGCTCCTCCCCTCTTCTTTTGCATATCCATAGGTCGCCCATACTTCGAGAGCCTCAGGCCGAACGACCTCAATCAGTCCACGCCAGGACATTCAAAACGTAGTCGCCAAAACCTTGAGCTTCACTCGACCCCGCGTATTTGGAAAGCGTACAACCCCATCACTCAGTTAACCAGCCAGAAAGACTACAACAGGAGAAAGAATCATGAAGAAGCTAAGCATTAGCCTTTTGCTGGCCCTCATCGGGGCTGCGTTGCTAGCCATACCAGCAATGGCCAGCAGCCATGGCGGGCCTCCAGGCGCAGGTGGATTCGGCCTGGTCGATGGACATTTGGAGGGTGCCAATCCCGTAGCAGGTCGCGTCTGTGTTGATCTTGACGGTGATGGCACTATCGACCCCTCGGACATCTGTGAAGATATGGAACGCCCTGACACCACGGGGCTAGGCATCACTATTCCCAAGAACAAGGTTGACAGTGCAACGTTCTCTGCTT
>CAVOAJ010000049.1:0-9527 GCA_963693605.1 Dehalococcoidia bacterium
GCCGTCCAAATGCACCGAGAACCAATTTAACCCCTGCGCGGGCCGTGGCAGACCTTCCAGCAACCTTGATACCGTGAGGTAGTGCTGCTCAGCCAGGACTTCCGTGGGGGCCATCAGCACCCCCTGGTAGCCATTGGCTACCGCTGTCAGCAATAGGGCCAGCGCCACCACCGTCTTACCGCTGCCCACATCCCCCTGCAATAGACGACTCATGGGGCGTGCAGCTTTGGCGATGTCAGCCAACGCCTCGTTTAAGGAGGTCCGCTGGCCCGGTGTCAGCTCAAAGGGCAAGATACGCAGGAAACCGTCCAGCACCGCAGGCACGGAGCTCAGCTTTATGCCCTTGGGCTGCTTCTTGCCAGCCTCCTTGCGTGCGGCCAATGCCAGTTGCAACAGGAACAGTTCGTCAAAGGCGAGGCGGCGGCGGGCGGTCTCGTAAGCGTCGGCAGAATCAGGATAGTGGATCTGAGCGATTGCCTTGTCCAGCGACACGAGTCCATGGCGCTCCGCAACTTCGGCAGGCAGAGGGTCGTCGAGAGTGACTGACGGCGCGTGCCCCGGCCCAGGTACGATCAGGTCCAGCGCCTCTCGCACAATGCGCCGAAGGGTCCGTTGATAGTGGAGTCCCTCCGTGGTGGGATACACCGGCACCAAACGGCCCGTGTGAATAAGGTTTGCCGTCTCCGGGTCGTCGATGGCCTCCCATTCGGGTGAATCCATCTGTCTCCGGCCGTTGAAATTGGTCACTTTGCCGCTGAGGACCAGCCGGACGTCGTTGCCCATGGACGCACCGACCTGCTGCGCCTTGGCCAGCGCCCGCTGGAGGGTCTGCGCCATGTAAGGCTGACCAAACCAGATAACTCTTATGTTGCCGGTCTCATCGCCCACCACAGCTTCGGTAGCGCGGAGTTGGCCTCCCCTGCCAAGCTGCACCTGGCGCGCCTCCCAAAGGCTCACCACTATCGTCTGTTCCTCGTCAGTCTTGAGCTGCCCAACCGTACGGCGCTGGCTATAGTCCACATGCCGGTTGGGGAACAGGTAGAGCAAATCCCGGATGGTGGACACCCGCAGCTTGACCAGTTTGGCGGCTGTGCCCCGATTGACGGACGATAGAGAGACGACCGGCGAATCGAGGGTTATGGCGGGAGGCGTGGGTTTCTTTGGCGCTTTCACCGGTGTGACTGGCTTAGAGGTTGCGGCAGGTGATTGACCTGCTGTGTGCCCTAGGAGTCGCCCAGCCTCGCGCACCCACGCTTCTCTACGCGAGGCGTTCAACTCAGAGTAGGCCACGGTCAGCATGCCGTTGTCGGCCAGCCTACGTAGTGAGGGATGCAGCTTGGAGTCGCCGGAGAGTGTTTGGAGAAAGCGGTCAAGTCCGCCCGTAACGGCCCGGTCCTGGTAGTCGTTCTTTGACTCCAAGGCCAGGATGTTCTCAAAGGCCCGTAGGCGTGTCTGAGGGTTTTGCGTACTCACGGCCCTAGGGTAGCGCAGCCGCCCCCGCACCTCAACGGGCAGTCGTCGCACATCTAGATGACTAGCAGTATTGCACCAGCAAGAGAGAGGGCAACGGCGCCAAGCACCCGGGGCTCAAAGCTCTCCACCTTGCGGTTGATGAGGTAGGACATGGGCAGTACAAAGACGCCGCCTGCCCGCAAGAGAGGGACCACGACAGCTACCGGTGCGACGCTCAACGCCATGAACCGGAACAATTGCGCCATGGAGACAGTAACAGTGCTGGACAGGAACCACTTTCTGGCGGTCTTGTCCATGGTGAGAAGGTTGGTGCGGATGGCAGAGCTTGCCAGTGTGGGAAGGAGCACAGCAGCAGCTGCGGTGTAAGCAGCCAAGGCCCCTAGCACTCCCAGTCCACCACTGTCCTCCAAGCCGTAACGGATGAGCAATGGACTGGTGCCCCAGGCCAAGGCGTTAAGGACGCCCCAAAAGTATCCCTCCATCACTTTAGAGGTTGGGAGGGAGTCCACCGCTTTTACAACGACTGGGGCCGCACCTGCCACCGGTCTTACTTCGGTTGTTGCGACAGCAGGGGCTGGCTTGCGGCGGCGCGGCGCAGAAAGGCTGGGCGCAACCATAAGCAACGCAATCCCACCCCACATGAGCCCAGTCACCGTCTCATTCAGCAGCCAAACAGCCAGTACTACTGAGAAGAACGCGTTGCTTTGCACCAGGGGGTTGGCCCGGTTGGCACCCAAGATACCGAGGGCCCGGTAGTTGCAGTAGCGTCCAAAGAGGAAATGCAGGATGCCTGCGGCAGCCAATACCCAGTACCGGCCCAGAGTGATGTCACGAAAATCAAAGATTTGCGTGGTGATGAAGGCTGCAACAAGGAAAATGGGCATCCCCAGCAATACACTGAGGTACACACCCTGAAGTGCGGAGCCACTCAGCATTCCCCGGCGAGCAGACACCGTGTTTACGGCAAAGCTAACATTGGAGATGAGGACGTAAACGATACCGAGGCCAAGACCGCTGAACATAGGCCCCTCTCGGAGATACGCAGACTGCAAGTGGGCGGAGCTTACCACGGTTTAGGTAGCGATGGCTTCAATGCATACATGGCCCTTTTCACCCACTACCCCTACGTATTGCATCGATGCAAGGGCATCACAGCTTCTTCACGGAACTGGTCACCCCGTTCACGTCATGTTCACGCTACTTCAGTAGGGTGTCCTCAGGCCGGAAGGGATGGGGTGAGCCCCTCCACCAGAGTGCCGAGGTTAGATGAGGGGGTGCGCTATGCTGAGGCACAATCCGCAGTCATTGGTAGCAGGGTTCATGACCCTGCGCCTCCATGGAGGAGGGCAGAATAGAGCTTCTCAGTAGGAAGCGCACAAGCCGGGAGTTCCGCTCCTAGGTGCCAGAGTCCCCGAGAGGGAACGTGCACAATCCGGTAAATCATACCGGGAGCAGCAACGGAGCCGAAGGCAGAGATAGCACAATTTATGACACGCCACTACCGCCGGAGAGGCCGCAAGGTCGCTCCGGCTTCTCGTTTGGCGAAAGGTAGGCTGCTCCCGCAGCAGAGAATCGCTCATGTTTGGGGCGCGCACCAGATTAAGTGATGTGTGTAGACGAAGCTATTTTCGGCGCAATAGGCTAATGAGTTACAATGGAACGGCGGAAATCTTCAAAGGCCAGAACCGGCCTCGGTTATCTATCAAATGCTTTTTACTGAAAACGTCACCAAATCGTTCGGTGGTTTTGACCTCTTCACTGGAGTTTCATTCAACGTTGCCGATGGTGAACGTGTGGCTCTGGTTGGACCCAACGGCGCGGGCAAGTCAACGTTGCTGCGCATGTTGGCTGGAGAAGATGCGCCATCATCAGGCAACGCGGGCCATCGCAACGGGTCGCTGGGCTACCTAAAGCAGGAGTCTGGGTTTGATCCTGAAAACACACTGGAACAGGAGATGTGGTCGGCGTTTCCCGAAGCGCTCACTATCTCCCGTCGCCTGGCAGTAATCGAAGCGGAGCTGCCCAACGCTGGCGACAACGCATCCGCGCTGGTGGCGGAATCACTCGATCTCTACGAACGATTCGCACTGCTGGACGGCCACACGGTTGAAGCGATGGTGGACCGTGTCCTCAGCGGGCTTGGCTTCAAGAAAATGGATCGCGCCAAGGCTTGCGGAACCTTCAGCGGTGGCTGGCGTATGCGGATATCTCTTGCCAAAGTTCTAGTGCGCCGCCCTGATCACATGCTGTTGGACGAGCCGACGAACCATCTGGACAGCAAGGCCCGTGCCTGGCTTGGACGTGAGCTTCAAGATTTCCAGGGTACGTTAGTCATTACTACACACGATGGCGATTTCTTGGACAAGGTGGTCGATCGAGTGCTGGAGGTTGGCGATATTGGTGTGGTGTCTTACACCGGAAATTACACCAAGTATCTTCAGGAAAAAGAGAAGCGGCGCCTCCTCCTGGAGCAGTCAGCCGGGAGACAGGAGCGCCAGATAGCGTCACAGCAGGTCTTCATAGACCGCTTCCGCGCAAAGGCGACGAAGGCTACGCAGGTGAAAAGCCGTGAAAAAGCGCTGGCCAAGGTGCAGCGGATTGTCCGGCCTCGCAACGAGTCCAGCGCCAAGTTTAGTATCACTTCCCATGGTCGAGTCGAGCAGAAGGTGCTGGCGCTGAACTCGATTTCCATTGCCTTTGACGATGAGTTTGCGCTAGTAGACGCGAACCTCATAGTGGAACGTGGACAGAAGGTGGTGCTGGTTGGGCCGAACGGCAGCGGCAAGTCCACGCTGCTTCGCATTGCAATGGGCCAGATAGACCCCTTGGAGGGCCAAGTACAGTGGGCCGAGCGCGCCCGACCGGGATACTACGAGCAGCACCAGGATGAGGCTTTGGATCCAAACCTCACCGTTCTGCAAGAGGTACAAGCGGCGGCAAAGGACGCAACCGAGCAACGGGTACGGACCGTGCTGGGCGAGTTTCTGTTTAAAGGCGACGATGTGTTCAAGCCGGTGTCTGTTCTGTCTGGTGGTGAACGGAGCCGGGTAGCCTTGGCGAAATTTCTGATTCAGCCAACCAACGTCCTGCTGCTGGATGAGCCAACCAACCATTTGGACAAGGCAACCCACGGAAGTCTGGTCAGGGCGCTGCATAAGTACGACGGCACGATTATCTGTGCGACCCATGATCCTGAGATATTGGACACGATTGCCACGCATGTCTATGAGATGCGTGGCGGGGCTTGTGTGAGCACGCGTGTCATAGAGCCGACGGCTCCTGTGAAAGCGCAACCCAAGAAGCGCAAGAAGTAGCGACAGCGAAGGCCGCGCAAACAAGCACCCCTTGAGCACCTCCACATGGCATGCGGCATCAAATTAGGTATGCTACGCTAAGAATAGCTAACCATTTCTGAAGAGGAACCACTATGGCTGATGATTTTCGTGTCGGACCCGTATTACCCGCAGAGGACATTGCGAGGGCCAAAGCGTTTTACATAGAGAAGTTGGGCCTGACCGTAGCATTTGAGAACGAAGGGGGCATCCTGCTTAACGCTCCAGGAAACACCCAACTTTTCATCTACCCGTTCGGGAAGCCCACTGCGCAAAACACCGTGGCAGCGTTCCAGGTTGGCGACGTTGAAGCGGCTGTGGGGAAGCTACGCGGCAAGGGAGTGACGTTTGAAGAGTATGACCTCCCTGGGCTCAAGACTGTAAACGGAATTGTAGATATAGACGGCATGAAGGGCGCCTTCTTCAAAGATTCCGAGGGCAACATCCTCAGCCTCACCCAAATGTAAACAGATCGGTATCATTACGTAACCTAAGAGGGCCGGAGTTAATCCGGCCCTCTTTTTATTGGCTGGTTTCCCGGTGTGGCGCTTATCTGGACGGGCGGATTGGGGGCTACCTACGTCCACCAGCCAGTTTGAGGGCGTCTGGGGTAGCACGTAGGCGGAGCATAGCTACAGTGCCCAGCGCAGGGCCAACGGCCAGCACCACGAAGGCCAAACTCCACCCCGCAGCATCCACCAGAATAGGCACAAGCTGTATGGAGCCCAAGGTCAGCAAGAAGCCAAGCCCTGTCTGGATGGTCAGCGCCGTGCCCACGTACTCAGGAGGGCTTAGCTCCGATATTGACGCAGAGAATTGCGCGGAGTCCGCGACAACAGTAAAGCCCCAGATGAGCAGCACGACCACAAGCAGCCATAACGGCGCTTGAAGGAGCACCGCCGCTAAAAGCGCAGAACCTCCACTGATGATCATGGCTGCGGAGGTAATAGTGGTGCGGCCCCAGCGGTCGGCAAGCAGCCCCCCAACAACGCTGCCTATGCCTCCCACAGCTACAATTGCAAAGGCAAGGGCCGCAGCCATCGTGGCTGTCTCGCCTCGCTCCTCAAAGTTGGCCAGCAGGAAAATGGGCACCCACGTCCACATAGCATAGAGCTCCCACATATGCCCCAGATACCCGAAATTGGCCAGCCGCAGCCCCGGGCGGGAGAGGACCCACCAGATAAACCGTGGTTCGAATTTCGCGCCACGGGCCGTGAAGGGGCCCTCCTTTACGAACAACAGCACCACGAACCCTCCAACAGCCGCCAGTCCTGAAGACACCAATATCAATTGGGGCCAATCGAAGTCGGTCAAGCTGCGCGCAAGGTGAGGCGATGCCGATCCCACGGTGAGCGCGCCCACCAGCAGGCCGATGGCCAGTCCCCTATTCCTGACTGCCCAGGTAGCGGCCAGCTTCATCCCGGTGGGGTAAACGCCTGCCAGGAAGAGGCCGGTGAGAAAACGAAAGATGAGGCCCTCCGCCAGGCCGTCAGCCATGAACGCAAAGGCGGCGTTGGAGGCCGCGCCCAGAAAGGCGCTCACAGCAAAGAGACGCCTTGTGTTCACAAGGTCAGGCAGATTGAGGAGTCCGCTGCCCAAGGTGCCTACCACGAAGCCAATCTGAACGGCCATGGTGAGCCAGGCCGCCCCTGACGTGGAGAGGCCCCAGTCTTCCTGAATAGCGGGCGCGACGGCCGAGGCGCTGAACCAGAGCGTGAGACCCAGCAGCTCAGCCAACGCCAGGAGCCCCAGGTTACGAACCTGGAGCCATGTGCCTTCCACGGTAGCTGTCTGCCCCATGCATCCGTCCCTTGAACAAGATTTCCGCTCCGCGATTCTATAAGATAGGCGCGCTAAACGCTGACCGAGTCAATAAGGAGCGACAACTACATGATGCCGTTAAGCCGTGAGCAGGTACAGGCCATGCTCGACTCGCTAGGGGTGGCCTCCACTGAAGAGGACGTGACGGAGGTGGCTCACCGCGTCAACGCACTGCGTCAGGCTCTGGGCGGCCTGGAGCACCCGGACTTGGACTCCACCGAGCCAATGTCAGTCTTCCCACGGGAGGAGGCTTCACATGGCAACTAATGAAGAGCTAGTAACACTACCGGTTACCAAGCTGTCAGCCATGCTGAGAGCCAAAGAGGTATCGCCAATGGAACTGACGAAGGCATACCTGGAGCGTATCGAACGGCTGGACGGTGACTTGCACGCGTACATCACTGTTGACGCCAAGGGCGCGTTGGCGGCAGCGAAGCAGGCAGAAGGCGAGCTTGCGAAGGGCTCAGCCACGGGCCTGCTGGCAGGCGTACCTATCGCGGTCAAAGACCAGATGGACGCCAAGGGCCTGCCCACCACCATGGGGACATCGTTCATCAAAGACGTGGCTGGCGAGGATTCAACGCTGGTTGCCCGTCTGAAGGGTCAGGGCGCAATCCTACTGGGCAAGCTAAATCTCAGTGAATTTGCGATGGGCGGCAACGTGGTGCACTCCCATGGCACGCCTCGTAACCCGTGGGACAGGGAGCGGCAACCGGGACATTCCAGCAGCGGTTCAGGCATCGCAGTGGCGGCGTCGTTAGCAGCGGCGGCCATTGGTGAGGACACCGGTGGCTCCGTACGCATACCGGCCTCATGGTGCGGCGTAACAGGGCTCCGGCCAACGTGGGGGCGTATCAGCCGCCAGGGAGTGGCAAGCGTCTCTTGGTCTATGGACCAGGCCGGGCCCATGACCAAGACGGTGGAAGACTGCGCGTTGGTCTTCCAGGCCATAGCGGGACACGACCCCAAGGATGCCACGACATCGCGAGAGGCGGTGCCGTCGTTCCAGGCGCGAGACAGTCTGAAGGGTCTACGTGTCGCCATTGTGCGGGAGGCCATGGACAGCCCAGCGCTGGACGCCGAGACCAAAGCAGGCATTGAGCAAGCTGTAAAGGAGCTTGAAGCGTTGGGGGCGTCGGTCACTGACATCTCCATCCCACTCTTTGCCAACGGCGGACTTATATCAGCCGCTGTCACAGACGCAGACGCCGCTTACGTGCACCGGCACCTTCTACGAGAGCACGCCGCAGAGTACGACACGCCAACGCGCCGCCGCGTGATGGCAGGAATGCTCATGCCAACGGAACTACGCGACAAGGCGCTGCGCTTCCGTGTGATTATGCGGCGCATGGTGATGGAGGCGTTTGCCCACGCAGACGTACTGGTGACACCAACGCAGTCCACACCCGCACCGCTCATACCCACGACCGCAGGCGGCTTTGGCAGTGTGGAAGAAGTGCTACGCGGGTTCTACGGCGTCCGTGGCGCAACAGGGCCATTCAACCTGGCCGCCGTCCCTGCACTCTCAGTTCCCTGTGGCTTCACGAAAGGTGGCCTGCCCATGGGTTTGCAGTTGGCAGCCCGCCCCTTTGATGAGCTCACCCTCTTTCAGACGGGACACGCATATCAGGAACAGACCGGCTGGCACACGCGGTGGCCTGAACTGTAGTAACAAGTAGGGGCGCACTGGTGTGCGCCCCTACTACGTTTGTTATTGGTATGTCAGCCTAGCCAGCAAGCTCAGGAATCCTGCCTGTTAGCGCGGACCATTCATCTCCAATCGCCTTCTGAATCAAGCCCTTTGCGCCGGCAAAGGCGGGCTCAGGCATGACCATCTGCCATATGCGGGTCATGTTCTCTCTATCATCAAGTCCCATCAGCGGGAACATCCAGTTCACCATCTCCGGGAATCGGGCCTGTGGCACCTCACCAGCCATAATCCCTACAATCTTCCCCTGCTCAGGCATCTCCACCCGCTCACCAAAGATGCGATACAAATGAACGTCCTCTTTATCCAGATGAATGTCCAGGTGGAACTTGAACGCTGCGGTGACTCGCGCGGTCTGCAACGCGCCCTTTGATGAGATCTTGTCATTCATTGACGCAAACAGCGCGTCCAAACCACGATGGTCGGTGATGTAGGCCTCCGCAACCAGCGGGGCAATCTCCTCAATCTTGGGAAAGACCGCCTTTTCCTCACCCTGAGCGTGCCAGTTCAGGATTTCATTGAAGAATTCATACCGAGCAATGACGGCGCTGAGGTCGCCGTTGCCCCTCGCCGCCGCGTACGCCGCCGCATCAATGGCGTCAATGTCGTTCCGGAACGCGTTGTGGATTGCCTTTACCGCATCTACAGGACTTGCCATGGTGCACCTCTGCCGGTCAGTATTTTGTTGTCGCAATACTTGCAGAAGCAAGTATTATCCATAGAAACAGAGCGTTGCCAATAGTTGATTTTGCACAAATATTTGGTACTATGCCTGCATGAGCAATGAATGGACGGAACTAGAGGGTAAGGCTTGGTGGGCAATCCTGCGTTCCAACACCTTGGTCATGAGAGGGTTGGTCGCGGATATGCAGGCGGACAATCTCCAACTGGACTGGTTTGACGTGCTCATTAACCTTGCACAGTACCCAGAACAGGAGACTCCTTTAAGCACACTGGCTGACAACGTGGTGCTGAGTCGCAGCGGGCTGACCCGGTTGTTGGACAGGATGGAAGCCGCCGGACTGGTGGAGCGCAAGTTATCAAAAACCGACCGCCGCAGATTTGACGTATCGATTACTGACGCGGGCCGCAAAGAGTTTGAGCGAGTGATGCCAGGCCACCAACAAGCCGTGCGGGACCGCTGCCTGCAATACCTGACAGATAAAGAGAAGGCTGCCATCCACAGCAGCCTT
>CAVOAJ010000050.1:0-9406 GCA_963693605.1 Dehalococcoidia bacterium
GCGTCTTGTACCCAAGGCCGACCTCTGAGGCCACCTCTTGGGCTATCTCCGCCATGCGGATAGGCGTCATGACGTTGGCGGGCTCATTCACCAGGTTGCGACTGATGACGGTGCTTTCCGCGAGCGCCTGCCCCACGCTAATGCCAGCGTTTAGGGCATCCAGCTTGGGCTGCTCCTGCTCGACGACATACAGCTCCTCCAATTCCTTATCAGCCTCATCATCTTGCTTGCGATAGTTGCGGAAGCGGTACAAGCCAAGGATGGTGCCTTCAGCGATCGCTTGACCAGAGACGTCTGGCGCTAGTCCGCCGATTCCTGCGCCGTGAGCAAGTGTCGCAGCCCGCTTAGCGCCGATTCGCCGGAGGTAGCGTGCCAGGTCGCCGGAGACCCTGCGGACGACATCCACGCTGAACTGGTCAACCTTGCCAAGGCCCAAGACCACCACGCGCTTGGCTGTCAGCTTGCCAAAGGTGTGGATTCGGGTAACCTCGCTCACCTTGCCCTTGATCTCTCCGTCCGCTATGAGGCTGGAGATTGCGCCGTCCAGCGCCTTGTCCACGGCCCCTGTCCCGCCGCCGGGGGTGGTGACGCCTTCAAAGAGGTTGACCACAATGGTGTCTACGTTAGCTTCTACTATGTTGCCTGCAATTGCTTTTACGGTGACCACTAAATGTTTCTCCTCATGACCTGCGCATGTTTGGTGCGACTCCAAGGCCTTGATAGGCCCCAAAGTAAAGTAAGACGTTGTTGAGATGGCGGGCTGGAAACGGGGCGGAACACACATTCACTGGTTAGCGTTGCCCATTACACAGCGATTGAGAGCAAGGCTAGCTCCACCCACCTGCACTGTCAACGGAGTCTGAGGGGGCCTAAGGGCCCTCACCGACGGCAACCGGATGAAAGGCGCAACCCACCAAGCCTGGGCCCGTGTGAGCACCAATGACGGGAGTTAACTCACTGATGAACAGCTCCACCGGAGCCAACTCTTGACGGATGCGCTCCTCCAATGCTGCAGCAGGCTCCGGCGCGCCCGCGTGAATGACGGCTATCCGTGCGGGGCTGCTACCAATGTGTTCACGGGCGCGAGATATGAGGCGGTCAGTGGCTAGGCGCGTGGTCCTGGGGCGCTCCACCAGGCCTATATGGCCCTCAGACAGTTCAAGGACGGGCCTGATTTTCAACAAACGCCCCATCCACATGGCAACACGCGGCACCCTGCCCCCGCGCCATACGTAATACAGCGTTTCCAGATAAGCCATGAGGTAAACACTATGGACTCGCTGTTCCGCGGCGGTCTGCACCTGTTCAATTGACGCTCCACTGTGGGCCAGGCGGGCCGCCTCCAATACGAGCAGCCCCTCTGCGGTGCCTGCGGTCTGGGAGTCCAGGACGCGTATGTCCACTTCAGGGAGGGACTCCACGGCCTGCGCCTTGGCAACCATGGCAGACTCGTAGGTGGCGCTCAGCTTGTCGGCAAGGGTGACGCATAGGACGGACGAGGCGTGTTCAGCAGCGCTGGTATAGGCGTCAAGGAACGCACCGGGTGTTGGCGCCGAGGTCGTGGGTAGTGACTGTCCATCCCGTTGCATCTGGTAAAAGTCAGCGGCGGTGATATCAACGCCGTCATGGTAGACGCGGCCTTGGTGATGGATCTCAAAGGGAACGGTATAGACCGGGAGGTCTTTAAGCAACGTGGGAGGTAGTGAGATGGAGCTATCAGCAACAATAGCGACGCCGGTTTTGGGCATTAGCTATTAGCGCGCGGGGATGGTTTCAGATCAGCGTTGGGGTCGTCCAGCGAGTTCCTATGGCTGACGCTGCCTGGGTCCAGCAGGATAGGGCTGAGGAGCAGTGCAACCGTGAGGCCAATGGCGGCAATGGTGGGGAAGGTGTGCGGGCTCGCCTGGTAAGCGATGGCGGCCATCGCAACCATCACGGGGGCTGACAGAATCAGGAGACCTATTCGCCACAACCTGCGGCCCACTTTCAAATACATGGCTGTGGTTATGGCCAGGGCCAAGAACACAATTGCAGTGTCGACGTCGTACTCAAGGGCTCGCGCCTTATTCGGCGTGAGGGCGCCCTGACGCCAGTGCAGCATGAACATCCACGTGGCAAAGAAGGGCAGGGGAAGCGCTGCCAGGGAAACCATAAGCCAGTCATGCCGTACGGCCTTCCGCACTATGCGGATTACAAGCAGCATAGAGAGAGGTATGTACAGCACAATGCCTATGTAAAGGGGGACGCCAAGGGGTATGTCACCGCCAGTGAGCAGCATCCACCCTCCGTAGGCTATTGCCACCATGGCCAGCGACCAACTCAGCATTGGGGCGGCTAGTGCGTAGCCCAGCCATGGGAACGCCCACTGAGGCGCGCCCTTCCGCCATGCCACGCCGGCAATGAATGTGGCCGCGCTGATGGCCACCACCACCCAGATGAGGTCTGTCCACAGGTGGAAGGCAAAGATGGCCGCAAGCGCCAGGTGTGGCACGGTGGCCATGGCGACATCCCGCCATGAGCCGGTCTCGTGGACGCTGTAGTACGCGCCGGCAAGCTGTGAGGGGTCGCCTATTTCCAGGACGGCGCGCTCTTGGGCATCGGCAGGGGAGAACCCATTGCTCTGGAGTTCTTGAATACGGTCATCTACGTGGGTTTGAAGCTCAGACAGAATCTCCAGGCGCTTTGTCGGCGCCATGTGGAGATTTTGTTCCAGCAGCCCCAATAGGCTGAATAGCTTCACAGGTTATTACCTTGAGGGTTGCATTACCAGGTTGACGGCTTGGGTGAAGTCACGCCATTCCGCTGTCTTGCGTCGCAACTCACGCATGCCTCGCTCTGAGACGGAGTAGTAGCGGCGTTGCTGTCCGTTGGGTGATGGTGCCCAGGCCCCGTTGATGAGTCCAGCTTTTTCCAGCCGGTGGAGCGCCGGATAGAGAGTCCCTTCCCGGAATAGGAAGTAACCGCTGCTGCGCTGCTCCATCTCTTTGACGATTTGATAGCCGTACATTGGCTCCTGCACCAGCAGGGCCAGCAACAACGTTTCCGTGTTTCCCTTCAACAACTCTTTCTGGTACACGCTATCTCTCCTCTTGCACCGGTATTATGGTGAGCGGAGAGCCAGTCAGTCAAGCGATGAGCGAAAGGCCGCGCACATGGCGTCATGCCGGATCGATCTATCTGTGCAACCCAAGGCACGACAAGAGCGCGTGGAGTGGCGTGCCGACGGGACGTTGCGTGTAACGGTTACGGCAGCGCCTGAGAATGGCAAGGCGAACGTTGCTGTGGTCGCGCTACTGGCTGCGAAGTTGGGTCTGCCAAAGAGGGACGTGCGCATTACGCAGGGGCTGTCTGCACGACGGAAGGTGGTAGAGGTGGAGCTATCGATTGAGGAGGTGCGGCACGCGCTGGGCGCGCCTAGCGAACTATAGGTTGCGAATGATGGCCTGGCGCACCAACGCCAAAACAAGGAATGCGGCAATGTATGTTAAGTCAAACAGGCCAACTCGTGGCACCACACGCCGCAGAGGCCGTAAAAGGGGCTCCGTGACGGCAACCAGGACGCTATTGAGCTTGAAAACGAACTCATTCCGCACACCTGCCACCATAAGCCACGAAATAATGATTTGAGCGAAAAGGGCAAACCATAGGATGTTGATTAGGATCAGGAGAATTTCCTTCACGCCTCTTCTCCCAGAGCCTGTGCCTTCTCATGGGCAGCCACAACCGCCTCCATAACTGCGGCCTTGAACCCAGCCCCATCCAAGGCCAGTAGCGCCTCCGCAGTGGTGCCGCCAGGGGAAGTCACCATCTCCCGCAGTAGGGCGGGGTGCTTGCCCGTCTCCTGCATAAGTTGCGCGCTGCCAAGGATTGTCCCCAGCACCATCTTGAGAGCCATGTCACGCGGGATGCCCAAATACACGGCTGCGTCCGTAAGGGCCTCCACGAAGGCAAATACGTACGCAGGGCCGCTGCCGGAGACGGCAGTTGCCATGTCCAGGTAAGCCTCGCTTTCCACGTAGAACTGCTGGCCCATGGCGCTGAGCAAATCTGTGGCCGCCTGCTTGGCAGCGTCACTCACCTTGGGTGTGGCGGTCCAGACGGATACGCCCTGGCCTATCTGGGCAGGGGTGTTGGGCATAACACGGATGACAGCGTCATGGCCCAATCCGTTGATGAGCGTCCGCAACGGCGTTCCGGCGATGATGGAAAGCACGGTCTGTTCACTGGAAAGCTGTCCGCCAATGTCGTCAAAAACGTAGTGCAGGTGCTGCGGCTTCACGGCTAGGACAACCAACTGAGCGCCCTCTATGGCCTTCTGGTTCTCCGCAACTGCTGTCACGCTGTGATGTGAGACTAAGTCTTTACGCCGTGCCTCTACAGGCTCCGCCACGGTGATGTCACTTGCGGTAAGCACGTTGTTGTGGATGGCCCGGCTGAACATGGCCTCAGCCATGACGCCGCCGCCTATAAACGCGGTCTTCATGCAAATCCCTCGGGAAGTTTGTATCTAAAGGTGTCGGGTGTAAGTATAGCAGCTAGGAGGCGACAGACGGCAGGCGGCCTTCCCTGGCCACTTGGGCCGCAAGGCGGATGGCGCTGACCATGCTCGTGGCGTCAGCAATGCCTTTGCCAGTAATGTCGAAGGCGGTGCCATGGTCTACGGACGTTCTCAGGAAGGGCAGGCCCAGGTTCATGGTGACGCTCTCCTCCCACCCCTGAACCTTGATGGCAATGTGACCCTGGTCATGGTACATAGCCAGCACTACGTCATACTTGCCACTGATGGCTTGTGGAAAGACAGAATCGGCTGGCACAGGCCCGGTGGCGTCGATGCCTTCCTCCCGCGCTGCCAACACGGCAGGCGCAATGGCATTGGCCTCCTCGGAGCCCAGCAGACCTTCTTCGCCACCATGAGGGTTCAGCGCCGCCACTCCTATACGTGCCGACGGCACCCCGTGGGTACGAAACGACTCATGCATCAGCCGTAGCGAGGCGAGAATGTTGTCGTAAGTGACATGCTCGCAGGCCACGCTCAGGGAATGGTGCGTGGTGAGGTGGGCAACGCGTAAGTCTGTGGTAATCAGCATGGTCATCACGCGAGACGCGCCGGTCAGCCGCTTGAAGATACTCTGGTGGTCCAGGTCAGGGGAACCTCCCACCTGCATGGCGGCCTTGTTTACGGGGGCGGTGCAGATGGCCTGCACACGGCCGTCCAGCGCCAGTTGTGCAGCTGTGTGTATCCATTCAGCGCTGGCGCGTCCCGCTGCGGGGTGAATGGCGCCAGGAGATAGCGCCGCAACGCCCGCTCCCTGAGGTGTTTCCAATACGGCTATGGCGTCGTTGGCCACAGCGTCGTCAGGTGAAGAGACGGCAACCGCCTGAAGTGGCGTCCCTACCAAGTCAAAGGCCCGCTGAAGAACCGTGATGTCTCCAATGACCAGCGGGCGGCAGAGCGTACGTAGTTCCGGCAGGGCAAGGGCTTTGGCGATAACCTCGGCGCCCACGCCGCAAGGGTCGCCCATGGTGATGGCTATGGTTGGTTGTTCTGGCATGACTGCTCCAGTATAGCGGAGAGGGCGTGGCACCAGGCAACATGGCTGTTGGATGGCGTGAGTACAATGCCGCATCTGTAGCGCTCTGGTTTTGGAGAATAAAGTGGGCCCCGTAGAAACTACGGGGCCCGGTGGCCCACTCCCGTGGCGCGTCGAGAGGGACCTACGAGGAGGAGGGAACACGAGAGACTCAGGGGGTGAGTAACCCGCGCAGGACTCCGGTCATGCCGGAGCTGTTTGTGTAATCATCTGCCGTGTTAAGTCAGGGGCCGACTGGACGTGCACCTGCTTCCAAGGCTCAAAAGCTACCTCCGTGCCATCTTCCATAATTTGGCATATGCCTTTATCCAACTTCAGGAGGAACCGTGCCCCGGCTGGGGAAGCATGCTGTTCATCCTGGCCCAGACGAAACTCCAAATGCATAAGGTTGCGTTCCAACTCATGGCCGTCGGCGGGAACGCCATCCAGCACTACCACTCCGGGGTGCATAAGAGGGAGCTCCCATGCTCCGCGAAATTCCTGGTCAGTGGTGACCAAGACTCTGTCCAGGCTGATGGAGGTGCTTAGCCCCACAGGGCCAGGCCGGTGTAGCAACTCGTCAGCATAGACCGCGTCCAGATCGTTCGTAGGTACCTGTGGAAGTCTTATGTCCATAAGCAAGCGTAAATGCTGTTGGGCCACGTGTGATCCTCCTTAGGTTTGTTGGTCCGCTCTACCCACCTATCCGCACTTATTCCAGCCGCAGGAGGGGCAAGACATGCATCCCTCTTGCATCAATACTGGGCCATTGCAGTCCGGGCACTTGGACTGATTTGCCGTAATGCCAACCACCTGAACGTTAGACACGCTGTCTATGGGGCCAGAAGGCCCGCCGTCTTTGGAGCGTGTCATCAATTCTTCAGGACTGGCGAATAGCGACGACTGGGCGGCGTAGGTGTCTCTGAGCCGCAACTCTTGCTCTGACCCGCCCAGGGCGTGAATGGCCAGCACCTGCGCCACCGCGTCAGGCGATGACTTGATGAGCCTGCCTTGGTCCCACACTGGCTCACTGGTGATTCCCCGCAATTGCTCCACCACCTCAACGGCAGGGATGCCAGAGCGTAGCGCCAGTGATATCAGGCGTGAGATGGCCTCTAGGTTAGCCTGGTCAGTGCTGCCAGCCTTACCAATGGTGGTGAACACCTCAAAGGGCGTTCCCTCTTCATCAAAGTTGATGGTTACGTACGCGTTGCCTTGGGCCGTGCGCATCCGCTCCGTGATGCCACGAATCATGCGTGGGCGCTCTCGTGGGACCCTGACGCCGGTGTACTCAGCCGCTTCTTCTTGTTCAACCTTCCGGCTGCCGGGCACTTCCAGCACCTGGGTGGGCTTGGAGCCGTCTCTGTAAACGGTGATGCCGGTGCACTTGGAGTTGTAGGACAGCAGGTAGGCTTTCTCCACGTCATCCCGGGCTGCGTCACTGCGCATGTTGATGGTCTTTGAAACGGCCAGGTCAGTGTTGGCCTGGAAGGCCGCCTGCATGGCAATGTGGGCCTCGTAAGGAATCTCCATGGCGGTGGCGAAGACCTTCTTCACGTCGTCAGGGATGCCGTCTATGTGTTGGATGGAGCCGGTCTGGGACACCTGGTCCATGAGCTCGTCGCTCCAGAAGCCTCGGTCCCGGGCAACCTGCTCGAGGTGCGGGTTGACCTCTCGCAACTGCTTACCGTCCAGCACGTTCTTCACAAAGGCCAGCGCAAAGACAGGTTCAATGCCGGAGGACGCACCTGCAATGGCGGAGATGCTGCCCGTGGGGGCAATACATGTCCGTGTGGCGTTCCGGATGGGGTCTCCAACGCAGCCAGGGTAGGGGCCGCGCTCCACTGCCAGCTCTATGGAGACCTCTTTGGCGGTCTGGTTAATGAGGCCCATGACCTTACTGGCCAACTCAACAGCGGCTGGGTCAGCATAAGGAATGCCAAGCTGGATGAGTGCGTCATGCCACCCCATCACGCCGAGACCGGTCTTCCGTGTGGTGGCGACAGCATCGGCCACCTCAGTGGTGGGGAATTCGTTGATGGTTACCACGTTGTCCAGGAAGCGGGCGCAGACACGCGTCAACTGCTCCAGGGAGCGGAAGTCGAACCGAGTGCCAACGTCGTCCTTGATGATGAACTTACCCAGGTCAATGGAGCCCAGGTTGCAGGCTTCGTGGGCCAGCAGTGGGACTTCACCGCAGGGGTTGGTGCTCTCCAGCCTTCCTAGGTGAGGCGTGGGGTTGTTGCGGTTGGCCTCATCAATGAAGTAGAGGCCGGGGTCACCCGTTTTCCAGGCGCTGTCGATAATTTCGTTCCACAGTTCACGGGCGGAGACGGTCTCCATAACCTCATGTAGAGACGGATCCACCAAATCCCACTGCGCATCCTGCTCCACTGCTTGCATGAACTCATCAGTCACAGCTATGGAGATGTTGAAATTTTGAGCCGTAACGTAGTCATCCTTCATGTGGATGAAGTCATATATTTCAGGGTGAGAGATGGACAGAATGCCCATGTTTGCGCCGTGGCGCTTGCCGCCTTGCGTAATCATGTCAGAGAGTGCTGACATGAGCTTGAGCACAGCCACCGCGCCACATGCCTTGCCGTGGGTGGTGGTGATGTGGCTGCCCCTGCTCCGCAGTTGGGAGAAGGAGTAGCCAATGCCTCCGCCATACTTCTGAATCATGGCAGACGTGGTAGCTGCCTCCATGATGGATTCCATGGTGTCTTCTATGGGAATCACAAAACAGGCGGAGAGAGTCCCTGCCCCAGTGCCCGCGTTAAAGAGGGTGGGGGAGTTGGGCAGGAAACGAGTGTCCGCCATCATTTCATAAAATTGGGCAGCCCAAGTCTCCGGGTCTGCCTCCGGCGCAGCCACTGCGGTGGCTACCCGCCAAAAGAGGTCTTTGGGCGTTTCACCATTCATGAGGTACCGGCTCTTCAAAACGGTCAGGGCATTTTCAGTCAGTTGCGGTGTGGTCACCATCTTGGTCTCCTTCATGCAATCGCGCTTGAGCGCGGATTCTTCATTGTTTGGAGAGCGTTAGCGTTTCTGGCCTTCGCTCATTCCTTTGTACTAGCTTCTTCAGTTTCTTGTTTGATACTGCTGGCGTCTGCCGGTAGGGTCGTCCGGGGTCTCCGTCCTCTGCGGGGCCGCCGCTGTGCTGCGGGCTCCTCCGGCAGAAGCCTGAGCTGTCCGGCTGAAGCTTCCTGCTGTTCGTCTTTCTGGAACCCTTGGAGGGTTTCAATTGCAGTGGTGAATTCCTCCAAGTCATCAAAGTCACGATAGACGCTGGCGTAACGGATGTATGCCACCCTGTCCAACACTCGGAGCCTGGCGGTCACCATCTCGCCAATAAGGGCGGCGGGGACTTCCGCTCTTCCTGACTGCTGCAACTCCGTTTCTATCTCATCCACTGCCTTTTCTAAAGCCCCTGTTGGCAGTGGGCGCTTGGCGCAGGCGATTCGGATGCTGTGGAGAAGTTTGTCCCTGCTGAACTCCTCCCGCCGGTTATCGCGTTTGGCCACCATCAGCGTTGCGCTCTGCACACGCTCGTATGTAGTGAACCGCGCGCCGCAGTGTGAACATTCGCGGCGACGACGTATGCCGTCGTCGGTTTCTCGTGAGTCGGTTACTCGTGATTCAGTGGACCCGCAGTAGGGACAGCGCATGATTCCATGACACCTTCAGTAGCATATTGACGAGGCTCCGGCGAGCTACCATGGAACACCGCAGGAGACCCACCGTCAAGACGCTACGCTATATATTGTATTTCAACGTGCGGTGAGCACTATATAGAGTGTTCCCTTACAAACAAGAGATGGTCATTTTGAAGA